>CAZTYU010000011.1:0-37607 GCA_964617535.1 uncultured Bdellovibrionales bacterium
GCGGCCGAAGTGGCGAGGGTGAGGGCAGAGAAAACCAAGACGTGCTTTTTCATGAGGTTCCCTTTGTGACTGAGTTGGAAAAGAGCCGACGGGACGGGATGTCCCGGAAGCACGATGAAGCCATCATGCGACCATACATAATAGCACTATTTATAGAAATTGTCAATACTCAAAAATCAGTTTTTTTTGGCTTTCTAGAGCAGAAAAAAGAAGCGGCGGACCAGTCGCAAGGGACGGGTCCGCCGAAAACTCTGAACGCGCGCTGATCAGGCCTTGATGGTTCGGAGCTGGGCCAGGCGCCGCGCAAAAGCCTGGAGCGCCAGAGAGCCGCTTCGAAGCGCATCAGCGTGCCACGTCCGCAGGCTCGCGATGAGTTCGCTTTCCGATCGCCGCTCTTCCCAGAGGGCAACCAGCCGCGCGCGGATCCCCTTCCAGTCGACGTCGCCGCGAGAATGCTGCGCCAGACGGTCGAAGCGCGACAGCACCTCGAAGCGAAGCTCGCGGATCGCCTGAAGCGTTTCGGCGTCGCAGGCCACCTTCAGCGGATCGTAGGCCGCTCGCGGCGCACGATGCTTCACGGTCGCGAGTCTGAACCAAGAGAGGAGCGTGATCACGCCCCAGCCGATGTCGAACTCGAACCAGCGGTGCGAGAACTTCGCCGACGTCGCATAGGCGTGATGGTTGTTGTGGAGCTCTTCGCCGCCGATCCAGAGCGCGAGCGCAAAGAATGGCAGCGTGTTCCGGCTGTTGTCCGTCGTCGCGTAGTTCCGATAGCCGAGGTAGTGCCCGAGACCATTGATGACCGCCGCCGCCCAGAACGGGATCCAGAGGACATGAGCGAGCGCGATGACGAGTCCCGGCACGAGGCCGAAGAACCCACAGGCCGCGAGAAAACCGAGGACAACGCCCGAGACAGGATGAGCAGCATAGATGTGCCGCTCGACCCAATCGTCGGGCGTCCCGCGCCCGTAACGTTCGATCGTCTCGCGGTTCTTCGCCTCTCGGACGTACTCGATGACGCCAAACGGAAAGATCCGCCAAATCCCCTTGGTGACGGGACTGTGCGGATCGCCGGGGCGGTCCGAGAACGCATGGTGCTTGCGGTGGATGGCGACCCACTCGCGCGTCACCATGCCAGTCGTGAACCAGAGCCAGAAGCGGAACACGTGCTCCACCGCCGGATGGAAGACGACCGCGCTGTGCGCCTGCGAGCGGTGCAGATAGAGCGTCACCGCCATGATGGTGAGCTGTACCGATGCGAGGCCGATGAGGGCGTAGGCAGAGAGCGAAAGCTCGCCGATGAAGCCGTGCCAGAGGAGCATATCCATGGGGAAACTCCTTCCTTTCTTGGGAGTTGAGGGGGATGCTTTTTGTTAAAAAGCTGAAATCATTATAGGGGTTTTCTCCTGTTTGGCTAGAGCGAGCACAGGGATGAAAAACGCCCCGATCCGGGGCGTTCCAATCCAAGGTTACGATTACTTCACGAACTCGACTACCTCATCGAAGCTGCGGCGCACCTTTGGTCGATCCGCTGCCGCATCCGTCCCGCGATAACCAACAGCGAGCATAACCGTCGCGGTCAGATTCTTTTCCTTGAGACCGAGAATCTCGTCGACCCCCCTCGGGTCAAAGCCCTCCATCGCGGCATTGTCGATGCCGAGGAGCGAGGCCGTCTCCATCATCACGCCGAGCGCGATATAGGCCTGGCGAGCATTCCAAGCGTCGAGCGACGCGTCATCGCGACCCGCAACGACCCCATCAAGCATCTCCTTGAACCCATCGAGCGCTGACTCTTCCATGTTCTGGATAGTCGCGGTCCGAGCGATCCGCTCGCTGACGATTTTTTCGCGAGCATCGGTCCGCCGGGCGATCACGATGAGATGCGAGGCCTCGCTCACCTTTGGCTGACCATAGCCCACGGCCTGAAGGCGCTCGCGAACTTCCGGATTCTCCACCACGATGAATTTCCATGGCTCTAGTCCGTACGAGCTCGGCGCCAGTCGGCCGCTCTCGAGAATGGTTTTCAGGTCACCCTCACTCACTTTCTTTGCCGAATCAAAACTCTGCACGGCGTAGCGCCACTCGAGCGCTTTCACGATTTGCTCTTGCATACGTTGTATAATAGAGGTATATTAATCCACTACTCCACGTAGTGTAGTATTATATAAAATATAGTACTATAAATAGTGTAGTACTAGTAGAATTATGCGTCAAGCCCGCCCGAAAAGGAAGCCAGTTGAAGCCAAATGCCCGAAACAGGCCTTGGAAATGTTCGGCGATTACCAGACGCTCTCTATCGTCGATACGCTTGCGATCGGCGAGATGCGCTACTGTGAGCTCCAGCGGGCGCTCGGCAACATGAATCCTGTCACCCTCGCTCGCCGTCTGAAGAAGCTTGAAGACGAGGGCATCATCGAGCGCCGCGAGGAGACCGTGGATAAGCTTTCTGTCAGCTACCGCCTGCTCGCCAAAGGCGAACACATGCTCCCCGTTCTCCGTAGTATCAAGGAGTTCGCAGAAAAGCACCTCGGGTAGCCCTATGGCAAAGACCACTACCAAGAAACGCTGCTCCTGGGTGCCCGCCGGACACGATCTGTACGAGCGTTATCATGACCACGAGTGGGGACGGGCCGTCCGTGACGACCGCACGTTTTTTGAGTTCCTCATCCTCGAAAGCGCCCAGGCCGGACTGTCTTGGGAAACGATCCTCAAGCGTCGCGAGGGATATCGACAGGCTTTCGCCGGTTTCGATCCGGAGAAAATCGCCCGCTTCCGGTCTCGCGATGTCGCTCGGCTCATGCAAGATACGGGCATCATACGAAATCGCCTGAAAATCGAATCCACTATCACTGGTGCCGAGGTTTTCCTCTCGATTCAGAAAGAGTTCGGCAGCTTTTCAAAATATGTTTGGTCCTTCGTAAACAACAAGACCCAGTACAGTCCGAGAGGAAAGGCTCGCATAACAAGTCCCGAGTCCGATGCCTTGGCAGCTGACCTGAAACGGCGGGGCTTTAAATTCTTCGGTCCCGTGATCGCTTACGCCTTCATGCAAGCTACCGGACTCATCGACGACCATGCCCCCGACTGCTTCCGGTATCGTTCTCAACGCTAATCACTAACAGCACTTCTACTATGGACACCTTGCTCATCATTGGATCAATTCTCGCCATCGTCGGCATCATCGGGAGCATTATCCCCGCTCTACCCGGGCCGATTCTCGGCTACGGAGCACTCATCCTCCTCTACGTCTCTCGCGGAACCGATGGAATTACCCCTGTCTCGCTCGGTATATTCGGCGCCTTTCTCGCGTTTGTCACGATTATCGGCTATATCGCTCCGATCTGGGGGGCGCGTTTCTCTGGCGCATCCAGGCGCGGCGTGTGGGGCGCGGTAGCAGGATCGATACTCGGCCTCATCCTCTTCATGCCGCTCGGGCTCTTTCTCGGCGCTTTTCTCGGTGCCGTGGCCGGAGAACTCTCGACCGGAAAAGACAGTAGCGCAGCACTCAAAGCTGGTATCGGGACGCTCCTCGGTTCCGTTATGGTCATTTTCCTACAAACGCTTTTCGCGCTCGTGATGGCTGGTTACTACTTCTACGCACTTATCCGAAATTAATTCTCTCCTCCTGCTATGCACACCCGACTCTTCCCTGCCAAAGAACGCGGACACATCACCTGGGACTGGCTCGACACCTACCATTCGTTCAGTTTTGGTCATTTCTACAACCCAGAACTCATGGGTTTCGGTGCACTCCGTGTCGTGAACGACGATACGATCGCGCCCGGTCAGGGCTTCGGCCAGCACCCCCACAGTGACATGGAGATCATTACCATTCCCCTTTCGGGTGCGGTCGAACACCAGGACAATACCGGTGCGCACGGCATCACGCCAGCCGGCTCGGTACAGGTCATGTCCGCCGGGCGACATGTGACCCACTCGGAACGGAATGCATCCGCGACCGATCCGCTCTCGCTCTTTCAGATCTGGATCGAACCAAAGAGCTATGGTATCGACCCGCGGTACGAGGAAAAGACGTTCGATCCGAAGGGACGCGATGGAAAATGGCAGCTTCTTGTTTCAGGCGATGGCCGCGATGGCTCCCTGCCCATCCATCAGGACGCCTTCATTTCGCTCGGACGATTCAAAGCGGACGAGTCTTTCAGCTACGCGTTCCAGATTTCTGAAAATGTCGCTTTCGTCATGGTTGTCGAAGGCAAAGCCCACATCGCCGGAAATGAGCTTGGCCGGCGCGATGCGATCGGCCTTGCAGAAACCGAATCATTCGACGGCAAGTTCGTCGAGAGCGGCGAGCTCATGGTTATCGAAATTCCCCGCTAAACAAACCACCAAGAGTCAAAGAAAAACCGCCCCGTGAAGGGCGGTATTCTTTTTCGATGCTTAGGCCTGGTCCCGGTTCTCGAGGGGGCGCGCTTCGTTCACAGTCAGCGTGCGACCATCGAGTTCCTTGCCGTGCCAGAGTTCGATGGCCTTGGCAGCCTCTTCCGGAGTGGACATCTCGACGAACCCGAAACCGCGTGAGCGGCCCGTAGCCCGGTCGATAATGATCTTCGTAGAGACAACCGAACCGGCCTGCGAGAAGGCGACCTTAAGGTCCTCTTCCG
Source organism: uncultured Bdellovibrionales bacterium (assembly GCA_964617535.1). Classification (GTDB taxonomy): domain Bacteria; phylum Patescibacteriota; class Minisyncoccia; order Moranbacterales; family UBA1568; genus SSEF01. The sequence goes on from CAZTYU010000011.1 coordinate 4,623, forward strand.
TAGAGCGGTACGGGATACCACCGACGTACAGACGTGTCGACATAGTGTAAAACTCTCTAGTTATGCAATCTATGTAAGACGACCTTCTGGCTTCATTCACGTAACCGGCTGGCCCCTGAGGACGACACCGTACACGCCGAAATTCCGACCGAGAAACCTTACTGTTGCACTTAGACCATAGCACGAACAAGCCATAAAGGCAAGGTCCGGCACCTGTGGTACAATGGGAACGGAAAAGTAAATACTAACCATTTCCGTATGCAGAAAACGACGCATTTCGCGGTTTCTCGGGACAAGAACGGCGGGTATCGGTGGAAGCTCATCGGCGCAAACGGCGAATCGGTCGCGACCGGCGAGAGCTACAAGACGCGGCGCGCCATGATGAACGCAATCACGAATCTTCGGAATTGGGCTGCGACCGATCGGATCGAGGAACCGAAAGCCAAGAAGGTTCCAAAGAAAGCCAAAAAATCGGCCTCGAAAGTCTAGCCCGCGCAAGCGGGCTTTTTCATGCCGATATCGTCCAGCCGTTGCGCCGGATGAGCCACTGGAAAACAAGCAATCCAGCATTCCAAGGAAGCATCGAAAGGATAACGACAAGAATTGCTGCCGGATCACGAAAGAACGCCTCCGCAAGGAATATCGCCAGTGTGAAGTTTATATATGAAAGCGACAGCGTAACCGTGATCCGGTCTTTCCTTGAGCGCCAGAAAGAGAACCCATAGGCCAGCGCATGGAATAGGACGAGGAGTGCCGTCATGATGAAGAATGCCGTAACAGCACTGCTCCCGTTGAATCCCTCACTGATGGATGTACTATGCTTCGAAGCGATAGTCGCGATGAGAAGCCAAAGGGCAAATACGGAACTCGCGTGCATGATTCCGCCGCCCTGTCGTACGAGTTCGCGCCCCAGAGATGACAGCCGGACAACTTGCGCCAATGCAAGTGGTACGGCCATCACGAAAAACAAAGACCGGAATGTATGCCACGGATCGTACGCCACGGCTTCTCCTTCGAGACCGATCAGAATGATCGGCAGCGTCACGACTGAAAGCAGCGAAGTGCCCGCCGTAAGGAGGAGCGCTAAAGGAACATTGCCTCGGATCATGTCCACGAAAAGCGGAGACGTCATGCCGGCCGGCATCGCTGCCAGAAGCACGAGTGGCGCCATCAGTTCCGGAAAAGCCCAGGCCGTCAGGATCGCAACTAGGATGGGAAAAATGACGAGCCGAAGCGTAGCGACCGTCCCAAAAAGCCTGACGTCCCGAAGTTCGGCTGCCACTGACCGTAGATCGATCTTGAGCCCGCTCACAAAGAAAATGAGCTGGAGCAGGGCGCCGGTCCAGCCAGAATACGGAGCAAACCAAGAGGGCGCCAAGAGACCGAACATCAAAGCAGCGGCGAGACCGAGGAACGGGAGACTGTCCGACGATCTCTGATGAGAACGAGGTTTGCGCATGGCGGTTTATTTCTCAAAAAGGTACTCGATTTCGGAAACGATCCGCTCTGCGATTTTTTCATACCCGCGATCATTCGGATGAATCGCATCGCTCATGAGTACCGGATCCCCAAACACGCCCTTGAGTGCGTCTTCGATATAGAGAGATTCGGTTTCCTCTGCGAGCGCCTCATACCGGTCATCAGCTCCCCCACCGATGATGCCGCTCCGCACCCCGATGAGCACGACGGCCGCTCCGTCCGACTGGAACGCCGTGATGATTGATCGTAGATTTGCAAATGTCTCATCGCGCGGAACTTTCTGGAGAAAATCATTGCCGCCGAGAAGAATGAGCACGAGCCGCGGATGTTCAAGGACCGCTGACTTTACCCGCACGAGCCCCTGGCGCGTTGTATCGCCCGCTACGCCGTAGTTTAGAACCGGCTCACCGAGATCCTTCGCGAGAAGTGCTGGGAGGTCATGACCGGCTGTCGCCCCTACGCCCTCAACAAGACTGTCTCCGAAAAAGAGGATCGGACCGGTCGATCGGAGCGGGGCATTCTTTACTGGTCCATCCGTAGAGAGAAAGTATCCTGCCGTCACGACCAAAAGTATCCCGACAATGACGATGGCTACCCGCTGAGACATATGATTATGGCTTTTCATCCGGAATGAATCGGGGCGCTGCGCCGTTCATGCAGTAGCGAAGCCCTGTTGGCGCCGGACCATCATCAAAAACATGGCCCAAATGTCCGCCCGCCGTCGTCAACACTTCCGTCCGCTCTGTAAAAAGGCCGTTGTCGGGACGTTCGATAACTGCGTCTGGACGAATCGGCCGGGTAAAGCTCGGCCATCCAGTACCAGAATCAAACTTATCTTCAGAGCGAAAAAGCGGCTCGCCCGTATCGGCTGCCACATAGGTACCAGGACGCTTTTCGTTATTGAGAGGACTCGAATATGGCCGTTCGGTTCCGCCGTCGCGAAGAATCGCATACGCCTCGGGAGAAAGTTTTGCGCGCCACTCATCCTCTGACTGTGGCGATCTATCTGCAGACGCTTGACGCTCCGCCCGATCATTTTTGCCCGCCTGCTGCCAAGCAAAAAATCCGATGACACCGACCGCTACCAGCCCGAGGGCGAGTAGCGATTTTTGAAAAGTTGGATTCATATTCGTAGAGTAGCACCCTCCCCGCTAGTAGCCACTAGGCGCGCAGACCGCGGCCCGTCTTGAAAAGATACCACGTGTAAACGAACAGGCTGGTCGTTAATGCCACAAGAAGCCAGGCAGCTAAAGAAACCGAGACATCGGACACGCCGAGAAAACCATAACGGAAGCCATTCACCATGTAGAGAATTGGGTTCCAATGCGAGACCGACTGCCAGAACGGCGGCAGCATAGTAATCGAGTAGAAGACTCCGCCGAGATATGTCAGCGGCGTCAAAACAAAGTTTGGCACAATCGAAATGCCATCAAAGCTATTGGCAAACACACCATTCAGGAGACCGACCATTGAGAAGAGCACCGAGGTGAGAAGTGCGAAGAGCAGCATGATCCCCGGATGCGCCATCGTGACGTCGGTAAAGAAACTCGCTACGACCATGACGAGGCCGGCGATCGTCATACCCCGGAGCACCCCACCCGTGACATAGCCAGCGATGACAACGGGGTACGGGGTCGGCGATACCATGATCTCCTCGAGCGTCTTTTGAAACTTCGCGAAATAAAAAGATGAGACCGTATGCATGAACGAGCTCATGATAACCGACATCATGATAAGACCGGGCACGATGAATTCCATGTAGGTATAGCCGCTGATTGGCGCGATCTGCGAACCAATGAAGCCACCAAAGATGACGAAATAGAGCGACATCGTGACGACCGGCGGGAGCAGCGTCTGCGACCAGACCCTGAGATAGCGGATGGCTTCCTTGCGGACAATCGTAGCGTAAGCAACCCAGAGTTCGGATGGGTTCATAGGGATCAGGCTTTATTGGTTTTTCCGGTCTTCTGTACAAAGAATTCCTCCAGCCGATTCGTTTTGTTCCGAAGACTCTTCACTTCGAGTCCGAGTCCATGGAGCGCGAGAATGGCCTTATCGAGTGTATGTTCCTTCGTCAGCGTGAGCTCAACCGAACGGTCACCGACTGACACCCGAAACGGCTCTAGTTTCGTAACGCCATCAGGAGAAACATCGCTCCCAAGATCAAAGACGAATGTCTCCTCTTCCATCGAGGCGAGGAGTGCCTTTATCTCTCCTCGCTCAACGATCTCGCCCTGATTGATGATCGCGACGTGGCGGCAGAGCTGTTCGGCCTCCTCGAGGTAGTGCGTAGTCAGAATAATCGTCACCCCGGAATCGTTGAGCTCCCGCAAAAAGTCCCACATGCCGCGCCGGAGCTCGATGTCGACCCCCGCTGTCGGCTCGTCGAGGATGAGCAGCCGCGGCTCATGTATGAGTCCTCGCGCGATCATGAGCCGGCGTTTCATGCCCCCAGAGAGCGAGCGCGCTTGCTCATGCCGCTTTTCCCAGAGTCCGAGCTGCTTCAGGTATTTCTCCGCCGCAACCAGCGCACGCTTCCGCGGGATGCCATAATAGCCCGCCTGATCCACGACGATATTCTCAACTTTCTCGAAAATTCCGAAATTGAATTCCTGCGGCACGACACCGACATGGAGTTTCGCCTTAGCTGGATCCACATCAATCGATAGACCACCGATCTTCACCTCGCCCGCATCCTTATTGACGAGACCAGAAACGATACCGATGAGAGTTGTCTTTCCGGCGCCATTCGGACCGAGGAGCGCAAAGAAATCACCTTCCTCTACTTCAAGGCTGACGCCCTTGAGTGCTACTACCCCGTTTCCGTAAGTCTTCCTGAGATCATTGATCGAAAGCGCAGATGCCATACTTAGTTTTTCTCATTCGGCTTCAGCGGCAGGGTTCCGATGAAATCCGCCTTTCCGAGTGGTACCCCCTGATTTCGAAGGATATCGTACGCCGTCGTCACGTGGAAGAAGAAATTGGGGAGGTATGATTCGAAAAGCGCCTCCTGGCCAAGCAAATACGTGTCTGGCACGTATGGGAACGGTATGTGCCGGGCCTCGGCCCCGTCGAACCGCGCCGGGTCAAGCGTCTTGAGGTAGGTGACCGTCTTCCGTGTACGCTCGATAAGCTCTGCAAATGTCGCTTCCGTATCCTCCATCTTTGGCGGTTCTTCGCCAGCAAGCCTGGCCGAGATCGATTTCGCGTTATCCGAAGCAATCTGGACCTGCCTCACGAGCGGGAACATATCTGGGGCGAGCCTGGCCTGGAGCATGTCTTCATCAGTCTTTCCGGCCTCTTTCGCCCAGGCGGCAGATTTCTCGAGAACATTGGCGAGGTTCTCAAGCATCTTGGTGTATACGGGCACAGAAGCATGATAGAGGTTCATAGGGTCATCTAATAAATGAGGTTTTCTCATGATACCATGCTCTGCCGAAACAAAAAACGCTCCTCTCTGGAGCGTTTTTGGGTCGTACTTTATGAGGCGAGTTCTGCGGTGACGATGTAGCGCTTAAGCTGAGTACCAAGCGGCCAGCACGTCACGAGCGTCAGGGTCGGACTCCCCTGAGAGGCAAAGATAGCCGGATCGTCTGGCGTCACAATCGCATGACTCTTCATGCGATACACATAGTCAAATGTCTTGCCGTTCGCCTGGGTAACGCGGATGACGATCTCATCGCCGGACTTCAGTTTTCCGATCGAGCGGAAAACATAATTGTAGTCGCTCTTGATCCAGGAATAGTTGCTGCTATGTCCCGAGAGCACCATGTTCCCATCCTGACCTGCAAATGCCGTGGTCGGATAGCGGACCACGCCTTTGGTCAGGTCTTCGAGGAGCGCCTTATCAGAAACGCTGTCCGAGAGCACAATCGGCGCACTAATGTTCAGGGCCTGGATGAGAATTTCGACCTTGGGCTTTGCCGATCCAGACGCGGCCGGGTCATAGCCGTTCCGGACCTCTTGGCCGTCAGCATATCCATCGCCATCCGTGTCAGCTACGAGCGGCTTCGTGCCATGCGAAAACTCCTGCTCATTAGAAAGACCGTCTTCGTCAGGATCAGTATTCGCATTCGATTCCTTCATGCTGAGACCATTTGCTTCTTCCCATGAATCCGAAAGCCCATCTCCATCCATATCGAGTCGGCCAGCGCCAAGCGGACTATACCCTTTTCTCACTTCCTGACCATCCGGATAAGTATCATCATCCGTGTCCGCATCGCTCGGATCCGTGAGGTAACGGTACTCTTCACGAAGCGAAAGTCCATCGCCATCTGTATCAGCCAGAACATCGGATTCTTTCTCAACCGTGATGTTGTAGCGCTTCAGCCAGAACGGATCCAAACCAAAATACCGCGCCTCGGCTTTCGAAAGGGCGAGGTCGATCTCGGCATGCTCCGAATTCTCGAACGACCCGTAAGTAAGCGAGGTGAACGAGATGCCGAAAAGAATCGGGGCAAGTGCGAGCATACCAAGGGGAGATTTCCAACGCGCGAGATACTGCATAGAGAAATATGCCTGATATCATTTGAAAACTCCCAATTATAATCTAATTTTGTCATTTTGTCAATACTGGAATATTTCAATTGCTTTAGATAAGCCATTATTTCATATGATAGTCATTTATTTCCCTCTGGAAAGCCAAAAGACGGCCCGTAGGCCGTCCTTCTTATAAATCCTAAAGATGAGGCTTAAGCTGCCTGTTTTCGGCGGCGAGAGAGCATTTTCGCGATCACGGCCAGCGCCACCACAGCCGAAGCGGCCGAGATAAGAAATGCTGCCCAGCCAGGACCGGTTGCCGGCGCCACGAGCGTCTTGTAGCCGAAGTCTGCTTTCGTGTAGTCCTCTTTTCGGGTAATCGATACCTTTGTCTTGTGATCCTTCACGCCATCAGGATCCGAGGTAAGCGTCCGAAGCGGAACATCCTCAGCCTTCACAACAACGGTATAGTGTCCGGCACAGAGATCGTCGAATTCGTACTCCCCTTTCCCATTTGTCTTCTCTTTATCGACATCGTTTCCACGATAAAGCCAGACACCGACGCCAGCGATACCTGCTTCGCCCGCATCCTGGACACCATCGCCGTTCCTATCGTTCCAAACAAAATTACCGATGGATCCATTACAGTCCGTGTCTTTCTCATCGTCATCATCGTCTTTTGGCTCATCGCCACCCTCTTTTCCGCAAGTTGCACTACAGCCATCGCCGCCCTGAGTATTACCGTCATCACAGGCCTCGCTCATATCGACAACGCCGTTGCCGCAGCTTTCGAGCTGACACTGCGAGGTACATCCGTCTCCGCTCTTAGAATTCCCATCGTCACAGGCTTCACCAGATTCCTTTGTGCCATTACCGCAAGCCGGCGGTGATACCTTATCAGCGCTGCAGCTATCTGAGCTACCGCCGTTTTCACCGGTACAGCTCCAAGTCCACGGGCCCGTTCCATTTACCGTCGTGGCCGCTCCCGATGAGCAGAGCCCGCTTGTCGGCTTTGATGAAAGAGTCTTCCCGTCCGATGATCCGCAGCTTCCATTAACCGGCGGCACCGACTTCGTCGCCTGACACGCCGTCGGCTGGTGGCCGGACGTTGTACAGGTCCAAGTCCACGGACCACTCCCGGAAACCGTCGATGCCGTTCCGAGCGAACACAGGTTCGTCGTCGGCTTCGAAGCAAGTGCTTGACCCGCTGATGAGCCGCACACGCCCGGGGTGGCCAAAGCAGCACTCGGCGCAAAAACGAAGAGTGCCATGAACACGCCCATGAACATCAGCGATTTCCTAACCTGGTACATATTTTTATATTTATTATCTGCCGAACCTAGCGGATCTCGTAGGTCAGCGTCACATTTACCTTAGTCACATTTGTCCCGGGTTCGATCGACGGGGCAGCCATGCCGCCTGCGCCCACAGCTGCGGATTTTATGCTAAGTTCGCTGTCACCGCCGTATCCGAACATCTGCGGAGTCTCATAAATCGACACGAGCCGACCCATTTCAAAACCGGCATCCTTCGCAAGCCGACGAGCTTTGTCCTGAGCTTTTTCAATCGCTTCTTTTCGTGCGTCCGCCTTTGCCTCATCCTCGTCGTCCACTGTAAATACCACCTGCGAGACGCTGTTTGCCCCATTCGCAACGACCCCGGAAAGAAGGTCGCCAATCTTTGCCGTATCCTTGACCGTGACTCGCAGAGTCTGTGTTAACGTATAGCCACTGATGCTCGGCTGCGGACAAACCGAAAAACCAGTACAGTTCGGGTATTCGTAACGTGGCGAGAGCGCATAATCCTCCGTTTTCAGATCTTTTTCAGGGACACCAGCCTCCTTGAGAAAAGCGTTCACCGCGTTCATCTTCTCGGTATTTTTTTGCTGGACATCAGCGACATTCTTCCCGCCGTCCGTGACAACCGAAACAGAGAACTTCGCAACATCGGGCGTAACGTCGATCTCCCCCTCGCCTTCGACTGAAAAGGTGCGCGTCGGATAGGTCTTATCGATTGAGCGCGAGTACTCAAAAGCAGCTAAAAGCGCTGCCACCGCGATCAGGAGTGCAGCGATCGACTTCATCGAATGGCGAGTGGACTCTTCGAGCATAGCAAAAGACTGAAGAATTATATGCTCTCAGTATACCACCTGAAAAAGAAAGTCCTCCCTGGATACGGGAGGACTGGCCGTGCCCTTCGTAGTGCTGCGAATGCCGCCTAGAGCTGCGACTTGAGCGTCGCCAAAGCGTCGTTGAACGATTTGGTCGTGAGTGAAGATCCGCCGACCTTGTCGATCGATGAAAGCTCACTCAGCTTTTTGCCCTTCACCGCTGCCGGCAGACCCTCAGCAAAAGCTACCTGCCGTTTCTTGGAAATCTCGTTCGTAGCCAGAATATCAGTCTTCGCGTCCACGATCGTCCCCATGGCATCCACTGAAAGCGTAAAGCCGACCGCATCTTCACCCGAAGGATTCTTATACGACGTCTTCACCGTGACCGACTTCGCCTCCTTCGCCGCATCAGCCATAGCCTCGGCCGGACGAGCGGCCGATTCGCCGCTAACTTTTGCTGGCGCATTTTTCATGTCGCCCGAAACAGCTGACGGATTCACGTCCTCGCCCTTTGACGGCATCAGAAATTTCACTGCAGCCACAAGCCCTGCGAGCACCGCAACTCCGAGAAACAACGTGCCTTTCTTTATTGGCGCCATACTTTAATAAGTAAAGTGTTACCTATACATTCTCACCGAAACCGCCATTTTCATCAACCCCTACTCGTAGCGGAGCGCTTCGATCGGATTGAGGCGCGCCGCCCGACTGGCGGGATAGTAGCCAAAGACGATACCGATAGCCGCCGATACCAACGAGGCAAGGATGATAGAATCCGTTGAAACCTCAGCCGCAATGCCGTAGCGGTTCATCACGAACGAAATCACGAATCCCCAGAAAATTCCGAAGAATCCGCCGGCGAATGTAAGTACGACTGCTTCAAACAGAAACTGGATTCGGATCTCCCTGCCTCGAGCCCCGATTGCCTTGCGCAGGCCGATCTCACGGGTCCGCTCGGTGACCGATGTTAGCATCATATTCATGATGCCTATCCCGCCAACAATCAGTGATATTCCCGCCACCGCACCGAGAAGTGTCGTAAAAGTTCCGGTTACTGAAGACGCCGTAGCGACGATATCCGCCTGATTGAGAATCGAAAAATCCGCTGCTCCATCCGACTCAATACCGTGCGCTTCAAGCAACGCTGACCGGACAGCTGCAGCTGCGGCCGTCATATCCTCACCCGAACGGATCTGGACATTGATGTTCGAGAGGTACCGACTGCCGGTCAAAAACTGCTGAGCGGTCGAAACCGGGATGTAGACGACATCATCAGAGCTCCCGAAACCCGTACCGCCGCGAGTCACGGTCACACCGATCACGGTAAAATCGATCTGGCCAATACGAATTTTCTTTCCGACTGGGTTCGCCCCTTCGAAAAGCTCCGTGACGACATCAGGCCCCAAGACCGCCACCTTGGCAAGTGAGCGTTCGTGGGACTCAGAAATAAAAACTCCCTCGGCAATCTTCACGTTACGAACCGCCGGGTACTCGGCTGTGACGCCCGTAACGCTCGTGTTGGTGTTCTTTCCCGAGGCAGTCACTTGCTGGCCACGCGCTTGAGCCTCTCCCGCTATCGCCTCTACTGCAGGAATGGTTTCGAGCACCGTGACATCGGCCGCCGTGAGCGACTGGGCTGACCCCTGCGCCCCCTGAACGGGCGAGCCAGGTCCCTGCTGCGAGCCAGGCCGGATGATGAGAAGATTCGATCCGATCGCCTGAATATTTTGCTGAATCGCCGTCTGTGCGCCTTGGCCGATTGCGACCATGACGATGACCGAGGCGATGCCGATAACGATGCCGAGCACCGTCAAGCTCGAGCGTGACTTATTCACGGTCACCGCAGTATAGATTTCCTGTGTGAGATCGGAGAGAAGCATAAAAATTACGAGGTTTGCCTCCGAGACGCACGAACATCGCTGATGAGCTCTCCATCCCGGATCGAAAGAGTGCGGTCGGCATGTGCTGCGACTTCATCTTCGTGCGTGATGAGAATAATGGTGTGTCCGTGTTCCCGATTAAGCCGTTCAAATGTCTCCAGTACCTTTTCGCCTGTCTTGGTATCAAGGTTTCCTGTCGGTTCATCGGCAAGGATGAGTGACGGGTTGTTCACGAGCGCCCGAGCGATCGCAACACGCTGCATCTGTCCGCCGGAAAGCTGATTGGAACGGTGCTGCCATCGTGCCTCATCGAGACTCACCGCCCGTAGGGCAGCTGCTACCCGCTCGGCCCGCTCGGCTTTGGGTACCTCGAGATAGATGAGCGGGAGCATGACGTTCCGCAAAACGCTCGTACGCGGCAAAAGATTGAAAGATTGGAAGACAAAACCGATTTTTTCTCGTCGAATAAGAGAGAGCTCGTCCTCTGAAAGTTTCGAAACATCCCTTCCTTCAAAACGGTATTCGCCAGACGTTGGCGTATCAAGCGCGCCAAGAATATGCATGAGCGTTGACTTGCCGCTGCCGCTCGGACCCATGATCGAGACGAACTCGCCTTTGGCGATAGAGAATGATACATTCTTCAGCACCGTCGTACTCTGATCACCATTCACGTAGGTCTTCGTTATTCCGCGGCATTCAATCATACAATCGCCCCAAGAAATTAACGAGAGAACCCGCCCGATCGACTGCCGCTGCCTGACCCGCGGAAGAGGTTGAGTATGCTTCCTTGGCTACCACCCGTATTGGCAGTTGCGGCTGACGAAACGCCTGGAAGCTCTACGATCAGGCCTTCGGTAAGTCCGCTCACGATTTCCGTAGCCGTATCGCTAGAGAGCCCGGTCACCACCACCCGCTTCTCGCTTTCAGCTGCTTCGCTTTTTCGGACCGTCACGACCGTCTTCCCCTTTTCGTCTGAAAGTGCAGCATTCGGAATAGTCAGCACATCCGTCTTTTCGGCGACGACGATATCCGCTGCTGCGCTCATCCCTGGCTTCAGACCAGCAGGCTGCTCTTCCAGTTCAATCTCGGCGCCGTACGATACGACGTTCTGCGTCACGGTCCCGATCGTATCAAGCTTTACTACACGGCCACTGACTACTATGTCAGGAAGTGCGACGAAACTCAGCACCGCCGCATGCCCTTCTTCCACCTTGGCCGCATCTACCTCATTCAATGCAACAGAAACATGCAGCCTCTTCGTAATCACAGAGGCGAGTACTGCCGTCTGTGAAATCGTATCCCCACTCTCAACGGAAAGTCCGGTCACGATGCCGTCAAAGGGCGCGCGAATCGTGTAGTCGGCGAGTCTATCCTGAGCCTTCTCAAGTGCGATAACACTCTGCGCGACGGAGACATTGGCAAGCTGTCTCTGGCGCATATCGTCGCTATCGAGCTTGGGATAGAGAGTATCCGTCTGCCGCTCCTTGATTTCTGCCTGCCGTAAATCAAGCTCCGCTTTACCAACATCGCGGCGAGCATCTTTATTATCCAGGACAGCGATTACCTGGCCCTTTTTGACCTCCTGATCATTCTTCACCGCGACGGTCGTCACCACGATAGCATCCCCAGCAACCACCGGCTTCAGATCAACCTGCGAGTCGGCCTCGACTTGGCCGCTACCAGTAACCACCACGCGAAGGTCTGATTTCTTAACCTGCGCCGTCCGAGCGGGAGCGCTATTTGTATTAGTCTCGACGCTCGGCCGGAAAAATCCGTAGTACAGGCCGACACCAAGCGTGCCAAGGAGCCCAAGAGATATCAGCCAATGATTCCGGATGTGGGACAGAACTCGAGAATGATTCATACGATGTAGCAGCAGTTAGCGGAAAAACTTTCTGAGCAGACCATCCTGACGATCTTCCTTGGCACGAAAAACTCGAATCAGATCGGCCTGAATCGACCCATCATCGCTCGGTTTTCCGAGCACGACGATCCGTTCGCCTGTAGCAAGATCGGTACGAGAGATCTTTTCCCCGCCCTCCATAATGATGGTCGTCTCTGAAATAGCGATACTGTTCTCTTGACCCTCCGGGCCGCTCACGATGACGGACCCATCAGAAAGCGAGATGATCTCCCCTGCCACTCCATGGCCGCTCCGAAACAACTTACCGTCCATTCTCTGCATCATCCGCTCCTTCATTTCCTGACGTTCGGCCTTCATAAAATTACGCTCATAGTTCTCACCAAAGCGGTAGGAAAAGCGGGCCTTATGAAGTCCGGCCGAGAATCCAAATGCGAAGCTGCCGATCGCAACCAGTATGATGCCTGTAACTATCGCCGCAATGGTCAAGGTGCGATGTCCTGGATGAAAGGCTGCCTTCTTTGTCACGGACTGATCTGACGTACGGGATACCGTTGATGGCACTGATGTTTCGACTTCCATATAGTTTCTCTTACGGATTAGTGGGCGGTATTTAGGTGAAGCGGCATGATCGCCGATCCAGCCTCCATGTATCGGGAGCGGAAACTCAGCGCGGCAAAAGAGGCAAAGAGCGGGAGGAGCAGTATGGTGGCAGAGGCGGCGGGAAAGGTTTCAGCCAAGGATAGGAAGAATGTCTCGGAGTGGGCAAGGATGAGCGCAAGATCAGAAAAGAGAAGCCCCACGAGCTGCCAAAAATCAGAGACAAAAAAACTTCTGCCGACGAGAGCGAGACTCACAAAAAATAGGGCCAGGGAAAGGAACGAGCAGGCCGAGGCAACTCTCAAACGGAATCGGAGTCTCCGGACAGTCTCCGCTTCGATTGCCCCGATAATACGGACCGAGAGACCGGGCGAAAGTACCGGGCGGGAACACTGGAAAACTACTTGGCTGGTCTGGGTTCTCATAGAGATTATTCCTTTATGTGGTACGATTCCACTCATTATTCAGGCGCATTTTTGAGACGTTTCCGGAGCTCAGCAATGCCCCGTTGATGCCGGCTTTTGACCGTATTGTACGATTCCCCAAGAACGTCCGCTGCTTCGTGAAGGGAAAATCCCTCTTGGTAGACCAGCGCGATGAGCGATCGGTACTTTTCGGATAACTGGCCGATCACCCGATCCAGCTGAGCCGCTGCGTCGGCACGCATGAGGAATTCTACTGGCAATGGTTCGGTATCAGGAATATTCTCGAATGGCTTCCCGCCCTCGGTATCATCAGCAAAAGCCGAAAATGGGATGCTTCGTTTCTTCTTGAGCCAATCATAGGCGGCATTTTTCGCAATTGCGAAAAGCCACGTTCGAAATGGACGATTCGTATCATAGCGACCAAGATGACGCCATGCCTTGATAAAGGTTTCTTGAGCGACATCCTCAGCTGACGCACGATCTCGTATGAGCTGGAAAACAAATGCGTACACGGATCCAAGATGCTTGTCGAGAAGCTTTTTGAAAGCAGCCTCGTCACCAGAACGATATTCCTCGATGAGTGCTACATCCTCAGCATGAGTTGAGTAGGAGGATGCCATCATCAATTCTCATCAGGAAGGTCATCATTCGACAGACCAGAAAGAAGCGTATCGATGTCATGAAAGAGTTTTTCCGCATCCTGCAAATCCGCTGATGCATCCACTGACTCGAGTGCCTTCTCTTCCGCCGAAGCTCTTTCTGCCGCTTCGATAGCCGCTCGCTCCCGTGCCGCGAGCCGCGAGCTTTCATCGCGGCTAATCCAAACGATCACCCCCGCTGAAACAGCAAGCAAAAGCACGGAGAATGCGATCGTGATGAAGCGGATGATTTTCTCTTTCATAGGGTTTGTTCTCGGGTCGTGCGGAGCGGAGCGAGGATGCGCGTCTGATAATGCTCGACGAGGGATCGCTGAGCCTGACTGATCCGGTTTCTGGCATCCATCCGGATGGATTGCCGCGCTGCTGGAGCATCCCGCTTTGTGCGTTCGTAGACCGCGATATAGGCATCATAGGCGGCCAATAGCTCCTCGGCACGCTCCTGAAATTCGGGAAAAGCATTCTCGATAGAATTCACGTCGGCCCCTTTCGACTTCAAGATATTTGTCACAGCCTCGGTACGCTTCCAGAGCGCCAAAAGGTCACGCTCCTTTTTCTCACGGAGCGAAGAGAGTGTGCTTGCATCGCGAGACTTCGAGACCGGAAGCCCCGATGGTGCCGAACTCGGAGATGGTGTATCGGACGCGGGCTGGCTACTAGAGTACTCGGGGTCCCTCTTTATTTCTTCAATTTTCTTCGCACACTCCTCATCCGAATACCCGGTGTATTCCTTGCAGCGTTCGACATTCATGTACTTTTTGACGAGCGTCTTGCACGTCGCATCACCGAATCCCGTTCGCTGTTTACACTCGCCGATCACTGTCTCGAGCGCCGTAGCCGCATCGGCCGAAAAAGAAGAAGCCCCCAGCACGCCAAGTGCAGATGCAAAGAAAAAGCCGTAGACAGCGAGCAATTTTGCCATAAAGCCACGAACGTAAACCCCTCCCTAGTATAGACTACTCTCCTCGCGGACTATCAGACGCGTGTGGCTGCTGATCGAGCCACTCCTGAAGAATAATCCTGGCCGCCTCAGCATCGTCCTTCTGATGGACATGCCGCTCACCGCGATTGATAAGTGTTTGCTGTGCGAGCTTGGTCGTAAACATCTCATCCTGATATACCACGCGGATACCGAAAGCCTCTTCAAGCGAATGGCCCAGCACCTCGCCTGGATAGACTACCTCTCTGCGATTCACGTGCGACGGCACGCCGATGATGACCATACCAACTGCCTCTCTACTAATCAGCGAACCGAGTCGTCCCACCAGTCCGGCATCATTGCGCTCGGTAGCAAATGAAACAGCGACTCGCGTCTCGGCGTGAGCGAGCGCAATACCGACGTCCCGTTTTCCCCAATCGATCCCAAGATAGTTTACTGCCGTACCTGATTCACTCATACGAGGGTGAGGACTTCATAGCCGTCAGGCGTGATGAGCACCGTATTTTCTACGTGTCCAGAAAGCGCCCCGTCAGAGGTGAGAAATGTCCATCCGTCCGGAGCGACTTTCACCCGATAATCGCCCATGTTCACCATCGGTTCGAGCGCGACGGTCATGCCAGCAGCAAAACGGAAATTCGGGAGTCCAGAACCTTGGTAGTTCGGTATCTGCGGGTCTTCATGCAGTTCATGCCCAACACCATGGCCAACGAGGTCGCGGACACAAGAAAATCCAGCTGCGCGAGCTGTCCCCTCAACCGCCGCTGCGTATTCCTCGACGGATGACCCCGGCCGAAGCGTCTCCATGCCTGCCGCGAGCGCGCGCTCAGTCACTTCCTTGATACGCATCGCTTGAGGCTTTGCGCTTCCGATGATCTTCATCCGGGCCATATCGGAGACCATTCCCCGATATCGCATACCGATATCAATCTTGAGAAGATCGCCGTCAGCCAAAACCCTCTTGTCATCCGGGATACCATGCACCACCTCGTCATTCAGCGAGATACAAACCGCTGCCGGGAATGGCGGAGCACCCCAGGCCTTTCCATAGCCTTTAAAAATAGGGTCTCCGCCGGCTTTCCGGATGAGGTTATCCGCAAGCGTGCCGAGTGTGCCGGTTGATACCCCGACTGCTGCAGCATTGAGGAGCTCATCGACGATACCCGCCAACAGCCTCCCCGATTCACGGAGCGCCGCTATCTCCGCTTCAGTCTTTATCCAGCGTTTTGACATACTAATCAGGCCGAACATGTTCCAGAATAAATTTGAAGACTTTGTATGTTTCTTGGTTCCCATCGACATGAAGCAGCTGACCTGTCGATTCGAAATACCGGACGACTGGAAGTGTTTCCTGATGAAATATCTGATGGCGCTTACGCACGCCTTCCTCGGTATCATCCGCACGCTGCAGAATGCGGCCACCGCAGTAGCGGCAGGGCTTCGCACTATCGATCAGGTTTTTCCCGAGGATATAGGATCGCTTGCAGCCTTCACAGGCATAGCGCTTCGAGATGCGCTCGACGGAAACCGCTTCGGGTACGTCGATGAAGATCACTTTGTTCAGTATTCGGCCCGAATCAGCGAGGACCTGAAGTACCTGCTCGATCTGGCTTTCGCGACGCGGAATGCCGTCGATCAAAAGCCCCACCGTGTTTGGAACCGAGTGGACCGCATCGGTCAGAACCGAGAGCACGAGATCATCCGATGCGAGTTCGTGTTTCACGTTGATAAAGTCATTCACCCGGCGGCCGAGCGGCGTATCATGAGCTGCTACGGCCCGCAGCTCAGCGCCGATATCGATGTGCGCCAAATGCAGCGAGCTTTTCAGAAGCTCTGCTTGCGTGCTCTTACCACTACCAGCTGAACCGAGAACGATGTACGTATCTTTATGCGGCATAGTTTTCTTTATAAAGCGGGGAAATAGAGAGACTTAGCGGAATCCTTTGTTTTGCGACCAACACGAGAGGGCTCGGGAGGAGCGGAGAAAGCTGTATTTTCATTTCAATACAGCAGCGAGCACCCGATCGAACGACAAAGTAATGGGCCAAAGCAAATGGTTTAGAGTCCCTCGTAGGAACGCATCATGAGCTGGCTCTGGATATGCTTCACGAGCTCAAGAACGACCGAAACGACGATGAGGATGCTGACGCCACCGATCGAGAGCGCCTGAATGCCGGTCATCCCCTGCACAGCGATAGGGAGTACGGCGATCACGCCGAGGAAGAGCGCTCCCGTGAATGTGATACGCGTAATGATGTGCTGGAGATATTCGGCCGTTGACATACCTGGACGGATTCCTGGAACATATCCGCCCTGCTTTTGCAGATTTTCAGAAATCTTCACCGGATCGAATACGACCGCCGTGTAGAAATAGGTAAAGAGTACCACCAGCGTAAAGTAGGCAATGCCATAGACCCACTGATTCTGGAGGAAAGTCGCTACGGAGATAGCGATTTCAGCGATTCGCGCATTCGGAGAGGAAACGAAGAAATTGGCAATCATCGTCGGGATAAGGATGAGCGAGACCGCGAAGATGATCGGGATCACCCCAGCCTGATTCACTCGAAGCGGCAAATGCGTTGCTGACCCGCCGTAGACGCTCGAGCCGCGCACCCGCTTCGCATAGGCGATCGGGATGGTACGCTGCCCCTCATTGATGAAGATAACGCCAGCAATTGTGATGAGACCGAGCGCCAAAAAGACGAGATAGGTGAAGAACTGCGAAGGATCCCAGGTTGCAAAGAGACGCGAAGCCCCCGTCGGCAGCGCGGCAACGATACCGGCGAAGATCATCATCGAGACGCCATTGCCGAGTCCCTTTTCCGTAATCAGCTCACCGAGCCACATGAGAAATACCGTACCAGCAGTTGCCGAAAGAAGGATGACGATGATAGTAAACGACGAGATGTCACCGAGGATATTCTGGGAACGAAGCAGCGAGATCATACTGAACGACTGGAGGAGCGCCAACGGAACCGTCAGCCAGCGTGTCCACATATTGAATTTTTGCCGGCCTTGTTCCCCTTCTTCTTTGTACATCTTCTCGAGCTTCGGGAAAATCGTCTGCATGAGCTGCATGATAATCGACGCGGTGATATACGGCGCCACACCGAGGAGCACGACCGAGATATTCGACAGTCCGCCACCCGAGAATATATTGAGGAGACCGAGCAGCGCATTGTCCTCAAAAAGCCGCTTCAGCTCGAACACATCCACGCCGGGAAGCGGGATATTCGCTGTCGCCCGGTACACAACCAAAAGGGCCACGATAAAGAGAATCTTCTTGCGAAGATCTGGCGTCCGGAAAATCTGAGAGAAAATTTCAGTCATATATCAAAAACATCCTTATTTTAGGCCAAAACCAGTAAAAAGACAATCCTCGAATCCAGGCGCTCTATGGAACGAAAAAGGAGGCTCTCAGCCTCCTTTTTGGGAAAAATCGATTGACTATTCTTCGATCGTGCAGCCAGCCTTCTTCAGCGCTTCGACGGCACCGGCCGTGAGCTCGATATCCTTGCCGATGGTAAGCTTCTTCGTGAGCTTACCCGTATTGACGATCTTCACTCCGGCACGGCGCACTACTTTGCCAAAAATCTTCTTTTCGACGAAAGCATCACGCGTCACCTTCTCACCATCCTGGAAATGCTTCTCGAGGCGATCAAGCGTCACCGTAAAGAGCTTCTGGTAGACCGACTTGAAACCGCGGAGCTTCTTCATCCGTTCGACGAGCGAAGAACGACCACCCTCGAAGAGCGGATCTTTCTTCTTGCCGTGTGCGCCCTGGCCCTTGGTACCGCGGCCCGACGTCGTACCACGCTTCCCTCCGCGCCCGATGCGCTGGGACTTCTTCCTCGGCGCAAGTTGTAATTCGTGAATCTGCATAGGTAATATCTCTTAGGCCGAAACTTCGACTTTTGCCTCATCTGCCTTGGCTTCAACCGGCTTCGCAGGAACCGTTTCGGGTTCGGTACGAAGTTTCTGAAGTGCAAGAAGTGTTGCCTGAGCGACGTTCAGATTATTCGAGCTCCCGAGCGACTTCGCGATGATGTCCTTTGCACCGAGGAGATCCATGACGGCACGCACTGCACCACCAGCGATGAGTCCGCGTCCAGCGGTTGCTGGCTTCAGGAGCACCTTGGCGCTGCCATACTTCGCGTTGACGTCATGCGCGATCGAACTGCCGGTAAGCTGCACCGTAATCATATTCTTCTTTGCTGCTTGGAAAGCTTTCTGGATCGCGTCCGAAACATCGCTTCCCTTAGCAACACCGACGCCTACCTTGCCCTTGCGATTGCCGATAACAAGCGTTGCGCGGAAGCGAAAGCGGCGACCGCCTTTCACGACACGGGTAACACGAGCCAGATTGAGCATCTTCTGGTCGTACTCCGGCCGTTCGCGCCGCTGACCACGTGGTCCGCCGCGCCGAGGACGTCCACCTTTCATTTGTTCATTCGTCGCCATAGAGCGTTACGTATTCAAAAACTTACATTGCAATCCCGGATGCACGGACCGCCTCAGCCACTGCCTTCACCTTGCCGTGGTAGAGATATCCAGCCCGATCAAACACCGCTTCCTTCAGACCAAGCTTTCCGAGCCGCTCGCCGAGAAGCTTGCCGACGGCAGCTGCTTCAGCGACCGTGTTCTTCCGCTTCTTGCCGAGTTCCTGGAAGTTGGCTTGAGCCAGCGTCTTGCCCGAGAGATCGTCGATCGCCTGAACAGACACACCCTGCAGGCTGCGATGAACGGCAACGCGCGGACACTCCGGGGTACCCGAAACCTTAGCCCGGACTCTGATGTGCCGGCGGTTGCGCTGCTCGATCTTATTATGTATCTTCTTCATACGATTGACGTTTCAATTTCAATTAGGCAGCCGCCTTCTTGCCTTCCTTGCGGCGTACCTGTTCGCCGACGTAGCGGAAACCTTTTCCCTTGTACGGTTCGACTGGCTTCAGCTTCTTCACGACCGCAGCAAACTGACCAACTTTCTGCTTGTCGAGTCCGGAAATGGTAAGGACGTTGTTTTCGACTTTCGCTTCGAGGCCTTCCGGCACTTCCATTGTCACCGGGTGAGAGAAACCGAGCGCGAGTGTCAGTTTCTTTCCAGCCGCCGTCATACGGAAACCGACACCATTCAGCTCGAGCTGACGGGAAAAACCGGTCGTCACACCCTCGAAGAGATTCTTCACGAGTTTTGCGACCGTCCCCCACATGGCTTGCGCCTGGAGCGAACTTCCCCGCTTTTCAACGACGACCTGGCCGTCAGCAATGGTGATCGCGACATCGAGCGTGTGTGTCAAAGAGAGCGTCCCCTTTGGACCCTTTACCGTAAGTACGTTCGCGTGAAGCGATGCTTCGCACTTGTCCGGGATCTGGAATGGCTTCTTTCCGATTCTACTCATATTCGTGGCATTACCAAGCTTGGCAAATATACTCTCCGCCGAGGCGGCGCTTGTGCGCCTCGAGGCCGGTCATGAGACCCTGGGACGTCGAGATGATTGAGATGCCGTAGCCATTCTTGACTTTGACTACCTCATTCTTTTTCACGTAGACCCGCCGACCTTCTTTGCTGACGCGCTCGATCTCCTGAATTGCCGGCTCGCGCTTCGTAAGCGACACCTGGCGATACTTCAGGCCGATAACGAGATTCTTCCTGACACCCTCCTCAGCGATCTCGACGCTTTCGATGAAACCCTCGCGCTTCAGAATCTCTGCGATCGCGAGCTTCATCTGAGAAGCCGAAATCACGACGCTTCCGTGGCCGGCGCGCTGTGCATTCCTGATTCGAGTGAGCATTTCTGCGATTGGGTCTAACATAATCTAGTGCTGATGTTTGAGAATCTCGTAATTACCACGACGACTTCCTGACTCCTGGGATCTCGCCTTTGCTGGCGAGTTCTCGGAAGCAGATGCGGCAGATATCGTACGCCCGAAGGTATCCGTGCTTCCGGCCGCAGCGCCAGCAGCGACGCACAACCCGAGTCGAGAACTTCGGCGTCTTCTGTGAGCGAGCGTAGGTCGATGTTTTTGCCATATGCGTGTTTAGCGTGATTCTTCTTGGGTAACAGTCTGGAGCGGGAGACCAATAGCGCGGAACAGACACTCGCCAGCAGCCTTATCCTTCGCGGTCGTAACGATCGTAATCTGGAAGCTGAAGATAGTCTGGACCTTCTCTGGGATAATTTCCGGGAACACCAAATGCTCCTTGATGCCAATGTTGCAGTTGCCGTACGAGTCGACGGAACGGAGCGTAATGCCCTGGAAATCGCGGACGCGCGGCAGTGCCACGTGCACGAGCCGATCGAGGAAGTCCCACATTCGCTTCCCCCGGAGCGTCGTCCGCATGCCGACCTCGAGGTCTTCGCGAATCTTGAAACCGGCGATCGCTTTCCGGGCCTTGGTCGCAACGACTTTCTGGCCAGTGATCATCTCGAGCGAAGTCCGGATCTCCTCGATCCGATTATTCTCCTTGAGGAACTTGCCGACGCCCACGTTCACGACCACCCGGTCGATTTTCGGGAGCGCGTTTGGATTCTCCGTACCGAGGAGCTTCTTCAAAGCCGGCAGGGCCTTCGCTTCGTAATTGTGCTTGGTGAGAGATGACATAAAAAGTCTAGTTGAGATCTTTGCCTGATTTCTTGCTAACGCGGACCTTATCGGTGCCGCTCACCCGATACCCGACGCGCGATCGTGTGCCGGTTTCCGGGTCGACGAGCATCACGTTCGAAACGTGGATCGGCATCGCGAGTTCGATGCGCTCACCCTTTTCTCCGGCGGTCTTCGCCTTCTTGTGACGCTTGCCCATGTTCACGCCGTCGA
Source organism: uncultured Bdellovibrionales bacterium (assembly GCA_964617535.1). Classification (GTDB taxonomy): domain Bacteria; phylum Patescibacteriota; class Minisyncoccia; order Moranbacterales; family UBA1568; genus SSEF01. The sequence continues at coordinate 25,863 of CAZTYU010000011.1, forward strand.
CGATGACTTTTTCGTCCGCCCTGAACACGCGGCTCACGGTCCCGCGCTTGCCGCGGTCCTTGCCAGCTATTACTTCCACTTGGTCGCCTTTCTTGATCTTCATAGCCTTAGAGTACTTCAGGAGCGAGTGAAACGATTTTCGCGAATCCCTTCTCGCGGAGCTCGCGGGCGATCGGACCGAAGATGCGGGAACCCTTCGGTTCCTGAGTCGTGCCTTCGAGGATCACGGCGGCGTTCTCGTCGAAACGGATATAGGAATTGTCCTTGCGGCGGTACGCCTCTTTCTGCCGGACGATGACGGCCTTCACCTTGTCACCCTTCTTCACGAGACCACGCGGCTCAGCGACTTTCACCGAGGCCACCACGATATCGCCAAGACCCGCATAGCGGCGGCGCGTGCCACCGAGCACCTTGAAGCACTCGATGACTCGGGCTCCGGTGTTGTCTGCGACGATCAGTCTGGATTCTGCTTGGATCATAGGTCTTGTCTCGTGGGACGTTTATTCTGACGTAACGATATGGCGCTTGTCTTTCGAAATCGGCCGGCACTCGCGGAACGTCACCAGGTCGCCGAGATTGAAAGTCTTACCATCGGTATGCACTTTATAACGCTTCGTCGCCTGATACTGCTTCTTGTATTTCGGGTGCGTCTTGAGCGTCTCGACGGCTACGACGACTGTGTTTTGCATGCGATTCGAAACCACCGTGCCCTTCCAGGTCGGAACGTTCTTCTGTTTGCTGGTGTTCGATGCTGCTGTCATACACGTATTGGATTCTTCATGCTTAGTTCTGCTTCAGGCCATCTTCGCGCTCGAGCGTGAGGAGCCGGGCGATGTCCCGCCGCGTCTTCCGGTGCTCGCTGTGCTGCCTCGAAGCACGCGTCGCGAGATCGAACCGGAGTCCTCGCAAGCGGTCGCGGAGCTCGAGGAGCGTCTTCTCGCGTTCACCGACTGATTTTTCTCGCCATTCTTTCGCTTTCATACGCTATTCCTTTACGACAAATCGGCTTTTGACGGACAGCTTGTGCGCAGCGAGCCGCATCGCTTCGGCTGCTGTCGCCTTCGGCACGCCATCGAGCTCGAACAGCATGCGGCCAGCCGACACCTTGGCAGCGAAGTGATCCGGGGTTCCCTTTCCCTTACCCATCGGAACCTGCTCACCTTTCTTCGTGATCGGAGTATCCGGGAAAATGCGGATCCAGACCTTGCCGCCACGGGCGATGAACCGGGTCATGGCGCGCCGGGCCGCCTCGATCTGGCGAGCGGAAATGATCCCACCCTCAGTCGCCTTCAGGCCAAAGGCGCCGAAGCTGACTTTGTCGCCGCGCGACGCAACCGTACCAACAGGATTGTACCCGCGCTGGACTTTGCGATGCTTCACTTTTCGGGGCATGAGATTCATAGCCGTCTTCTTCTCGTGTCTAAATTATGCTTCTTGTTTTTCTTCAAACTTCTCTCCCTTGTAGATCCAGACCTTCACGCCGATCACGCCATACGTCGTCTTGGCCTCATAGCGGGCGAAATCGACGTCGGACCGGAGCGTATGGAGAGGGATCTTGCCGCGGGACAACCATTCGCGGCGGGACATTTCAGCGCCACCCAAACGACCAGCGATCTCGATCTTCACACCAAGAATGGACTTGTTGGCCTCAACCTGATCGAGTGTCCCCTTCAGCACGCGGCGGAACGGAGTGCGCTTCTCGAGCTGCTCGGCCACCTGCTGGGCGACGAGCATGGCGCTCTCTTCCATGTGCTTCACCTCCTGAACCTCTACTTTGAGATCGACTTTCTTGCCGGCGAAGAAACGCTTCCGGAGAGCACGAGTCAGGTCTTCGATGCCGGTACCGCCGCGACCGATGAGAACACCGGGGCGCGAAGTGCGGATGACAACCTTCATCATGCCGGTCGAACGTTCGATCTCGACCGACGCGATCGCTGCGCTCTTCCACTGCTTCTCGATGAAAGCGCGCATCTCGACGTCTTTGCGAAGATTCACACGGAGGCTCTTCTTACTGCCCGCAAACCAGCGCGACAGCCAGTCAGCAGTAATTCCGAGACGAATTCCAGTTGGATTGGTCTTATTTCCCATAGCGGTTAGGCTTGCTTGTTTTCAGGCTTCTTAGCGAGAGCTTTCTTGGCGACTGTCTTTTTTACAGCTGCTTTCTTGACAGCCGGGGTAGCGACAACTTTCGGAGCGCGTTCGTCGAGGATGATCTGGATTTTCGAGGTGCGGCGGAGAATCGGCGTCGCCTGACCGAAGGCCTTTGGAGTGAAGCGCTTCAGTCGAATGCCATCGCCGACGCGAACTTCCTTCACGAAGAGTGTCTCTTCGGCGAGCTGGAAATTGTTTTTCGCATTTGCGATCGCACTCCGGAGGAGAACCGTAATCGGACTCGAGCTCCGCTTCACCTGGCGCCGGAGCTGAACGAGCGCAGCTGCCACAGGCAGGCCCACGATTGAATGGGTCACGAGTCGCACCTTACGAGGGGCGATGCGCAGATTGTTCAGAGTTGCTTCGACGCGCATAGGAGCGTTAGTTATTTCTTGTCAGTTGATTTGGCAGCTTTTGCGGCATCAAGTTCGCGCTGTTTGCTCGCGAGCTCAATCTCTTTCTGCATCTTGCCACCGTGACGCGAGAACTTGCGAGTGAGCGAGAATTCGCCGAGCCGATGCCCGACCATTTCCTCCGTCACAAGCACGTTCACGAAGTCCTTGCCATTGTGCACGCCAAAGGTGAACCCTACCATCTCGGGCGCGATGACGCAAGCGCGCGACCAGGTCTTGATGACCGTGCGGTCCCCGTGCTTCCGGCCGTCGAGCTTTTTCAAGACTCTCGGGTCGACGTATGGTCCTTTTTTGAGGCTGCGTGACATAGGCTTTACTTCTTATTGCGGCGGCGAATGATGTACTGATTGGTGCGGTGCTTTCGTTTCCGGGTCTTCTTACCGAGCGCGGGCTTACCCCACGGGGTCTTCGGATGCATACCGAGCGGCTGCCGACCTTCACCACCACCGTGCGGGTGGTCGACTGGGTTCATCGCCGTACCACGGACGGTCGGTCGGCGGCCCATGTGACGGGCGCGGCCAGCTTTGCCGATGCGCTCGGCGCTGTGCTCAAAGTTCGAGACCTGGCCGATCGTCGCGTAGCAGTCCTTCGGAACGAGGCGGACCTCGCTCGAGGAAAGCTTCACCTGCGCCATCGGGCCGTCGAGTGCCATGAGGGTAGCCTGGGAACCGGCGCTCCGGACGATCTGGCCGCCCTTACCCTTTTGCATCTCGATGTTACAGATGATGGTGCCGGCTGGAATATTGGAAAGAAGGAGACGATTGCCTTCGGCGACCGGTGCCTCCGGACCAGAGACGACGGTCTGGCCGGCGCGCATATTGTGCGTCGCGAGGATGTAACGCTTCTCACCGTCAGCATACGTCACAAGCGCGATGAGACTCGAGCGATTTGGATCCTTCTCGATCGCCGTGATCTTGGCCGGGATGCCGTGTTTGTCCTGCTTGAAATCCACCAGACGGTAGCGACGCTTCGCTCCACCACCCTGATGACGGACAGAGATCTTTCCGAGCGAACGACCACCCTTCTTGGGGAGCGGCGCGAGGAGCGTCTTCTCCGGCTTCTTGTCGGTCAAAGCATCCGGCTTCACGACTGACATGAAGCGGCGACCGGCGTTGTTCTTTTTGTAGATCTTGATGGCCATAGTCTTAGATACCGGCTTGGAATAACTGGATCGATTCGCCCTTCTTGAGACGGACGAGCGCCTTCTTCACCGCGCTCCGCTTGCCCGTGCTCCGGCCATAATTCTTTTTCTTACCTGGGAGTCGGACCATGTTCACCGCTACCACCGAGACGCCATAGGCCTCTTCGACGGCGCGCTTCACTTCAGTCTTGGTTGCAGCAGCGGTCACTTGGAACACGTACTGGTCGAGCGCGTTCACGGCATAGGCCTTTTCAGTGATACGCGGACGGACCAAGACGCGCGTCGCAAGGGGCGAGAGCTGTTTCTCGACTTTCGTCTCTTTGGTTGTGGTCGGTTTCGTAGCCATACGATTATTTCTTCCAACTCTTGAAGCGGGTATCAATCTCGAGAATCGCAGCCTTGCTCATGAGCAGGTATTCGTTCTTTACGAGATGGAGGACATTGAGGTCGGGATTGTGAACGAGCGTCACAGTCGGGACGTTGCGCATCGCGCGGCCTTCGGCCTGTTCGGCGGTCATGAGGCTTACAGCGACCTTGCGCGGATTGATCGCGAGCGCGTCGAGTGCCGCGTCAAACGATTTCGTCTTCTTGTCAGGAGTGGCGAGTGTATCGGTCACAATGAGCTTACCCGAACGAAGTTTCTCGGAGAGAGCAATGAGGACGGCCTTCTGGCGCATCTTCTGACTCACTTCGCGATAGAAATTGCGAGCATTGGTCGGACCATGGGTCACGCCACCCTTCCGCCACAGTGGACTCCGGACAGAACCGGCGCGCGCGCGGCCTGTTCCTTTCTGCTTCCACGGTTTCTTGCCAGTACCGGCACGTTCGCTGCGATCCTTCGTATGTGCGATCGCGCTCCGGAGGTTGCCCATGAGCACGGTGAAAACCTGATGAACGAGCGCATCGTTGCGCTCCACATTGAAAATACGGTCGTCAACTTCAATCGTTTCGACTTCCTTACCAGCCAGGTTTTTGACGGTGATCTTTGACATAGCAGTCTTATTTGGCGCTTCTGATTTCGACAATTCGGCCGGTGACACCCGGGACAGCACCACGGACGCCGAGAATCCCCTTTTCTTCATCCACAAACGCAACGACCAGGTTCTTCACGGTAAAGCGATCAGCACCCATCCGGCCCGCCATACGACGGCCCTTGATGACGTGCTCAGGGAAAGTCGGTCCGATGGAGCCCGGCTTCCGGAGATCATGCTTACCGCCATGGCTCGCGCGACCACCGGCGAAACCATGCCGTTTCACAACGCCCTGAAAACCCTTGGCCTTGGTGATACCCGAGACGCTCACCTTGTCACCGACGGCAAACTGCGCGACCGTGACCGTCGAAGCAACTGCCAGTCCTTCGAGAACCTTAGTACCCGCCTCCTGACCGGCGCCGTGCAGATCGAGACGGAATTCACGGGCAACATTCACTTTCTTCGTCTTCGGATGAGAGAGCTGAACCGCAACATAGCCATCCTTTTCAGCCGTCCGATGGAGAGAAACCGTATTCGGCTCGCACTCGATCAGCGTCACGTTCAAAGCCCCCTTCGCTTCATCAAAGAGAGTCGTCATGCCAAGTTTTTTCCCGAGGAGACATTTCATAGTCATTCGCTCTACTGCTCAATCGTATTTCAACAAAAAAACCGGTTCGCCCAACGCGTGCCAGTTCTTTGGTCTGGCTCGCTTAGTATCCCGCCTCGACACGCGCTTCTGGAGGGGGCAGGGACTTGAACGAGTGGCTTATACAGCCGCTATCTACATTTTAATCTCTATATCCACACCGGCCGGCAAATCGAGGTTCGTGAGATTATCGATCGTCTTGGCATTCGGATTCAGGATGTCGATGAGCCGCTTGTGAACCCGCATCTCGTACTGATCGCGCGCGTTCTTGTGAACGAATGTCGATCGGTTGACCGTTACCTTGTGGATTTCGGTCGGGAGCGGGACGGGACCAGTGATTTCGGCACCTGTCCGTTCGGCTGTCTCAACAATCTTCCGAGCCGATTGGTCGATGACCTTGTGGTCATAGGCCTTGATCTTGATCCGGACTCTCGTCAGCGCTTCTTCTTTTTTCTTCGTAGCCATGATTGTGAATGAGTTCTTTTGAGAGAACAGTCGTCTCGGGAAAGCTTCCCGAGACTCAGTTCCATCAAAGGTTATTTGATGATCTTGGTTGCGACACCGGCGCCGACGGTACGGCCACCTTCGCGGATCGCGAAGCGCATACCCTCTTCCATGGCAACCGGAGCGATGAGAACGATCTTGAGCTTGATAGTGTCGCCCGGCATAACCATTTCGGTACCCTCCGGGAGGATGACTTCACCCGTCACGTCAGTCGTGCGGATGTAGAACTGCGGCTTGTAGCCCTTGAAGAACGGGGTGTGGCGACCGCCTTCCTCCTTGTTCAGGATATAGACCTCACCTTCAAATTCGGTATGCGGAGTGATCGAACCCGGCTTGGCGAGAACCTGACCGCGCTCGACGTCTTCCTTCTTGATACCGCGGATGAGGAGACCGGCGTTGTCACCAGCCTGACCACGGTCGAGCTGCTTGTTGAACATCTCGATACCGGTGACGACCGTCTTGGCCGTATCGCGGATACCGACGATTTCGACTTCTTCGTTGATGTTGACGACACCGCGCTCGATGCGACCAGTGACGACGGTACCGCGACCTTCGATCGAGAAGATGTCTTCGATCGGCATGAGGAACGGCTTGTCTGTGTCACGGACCGGCTCCGGGATGCGCTCGTCGAGAGCAGCCACGAGATCGAGGATCGGCTTGGCCTCAGCGGAGTTGACGTCGGTCGACTCGAGAGCCTTGAGGGCGCTCCCGCGGATGACCGCGGCATTGTCGCCGTCGAATTCGTACTTCGAAAGGAGTTCGCGAACTTCGGCCTCAACGAGGTCGACGAGTTCAGCGTCATCCACCATGTCTACCTTGTTAAGGAAAACAACGATTGAAGGGACACCGACCTGGCGGGCGAGGAGGATGTGCTCGCGGGTCTGCGGCATCGGACCATCAGTAGCCGAAACGACGAGGATCGCACCGTCCATCTGAGCGGCACCGGTAATCATGTTTTTGATATAGTCGGCGTGTCCGGGACAGTCGACGTGCGCGTAGTGGCGCTTGTCAGACTCGTATTCACAGTGTGAAGTCGAAATGGTGATACCACGCTCCTTTTCCTCCGGAGCCTTGTCGATCTCATCGACACCCTTCTCCTTGGCAAAACCCTTCATGGAGAGCACATGAAGAAGAGCGGCCGTGGTGGTCGTCTTGCCGTGGTCGACGTGGCCAATGGTACCAACGTTCACGTGCGGCTTAGTTCGCTGAAATTGCTCTGCCATACTGTTGACCGCGCTCAATGCCGATTTTGACGACAGAGAAGCGCTTCTCAATTAGTAAATGATTGATTACAAAAAATTTTTGATTTTCCAGAACCGTCCTTACCAACAGACAAAAACGGCTCAGGAAAGCGTCAATCAGGATGATAGCAACCAGCTGAAATCCTGTCAACCCCAGATACATACCCTGTCTTTTCATGGAGGAGGATGTGTCCGAATGAGCAGGATTTTTACTGTAATTTCCCTAAGCTGCGGTGAAGGGAACGGGCTACTGGAAGCATTCCTTGCCGACTTTAGGGAGATTTCTGAAGCAAAAAGCCCGGGACAAGCCCGGGCTTTAAAACTCTTGAAGAATAGCTACTTTTCTTCTTTGGCTGGCGCTTTGGCACCCATGATTTCCTCGGCCACGTTCCGCGGCACTTCCGCATAGTGGGCGAATTCCATCGAGTAGCTCGCGCGGCCCTGGCTCATCGAACGCATCTGCGTCGCATAGCCGAACATACTGGCGAGCGGGACTTCAGCGGTGACTTCCTTTACACGCGCATTACCCTCACCGCGATCAGTCATCTCTTTGATGATACCGCGCTTGGCATTGAGGTCGCCGACGATATCGCCCATGAAGCTCTCCGGCATGATGACCGCGACCTTCATGATCGGTTCGAGGATGATCGGCTTGGCCCGGCGCATCGCCTCTTTGAACGCGAGCGAGCCTGCGATCTTGAACGCCGCTTCGGACGAGTCGACATCGTGGAACGATCCGTCATAGACCGTCGCTTTCACATCGACGACCGGATAACCGGCGAGCACGCCTGTCTGCGTCGCTTCCTCGATACCCTTATTAATTGGCTTAATGAATTCCTGCGGAATGACACCACCCTTAGTCTCATCGAAGAATTCGTAGCCCTTGCCTTGCTCGTTCGGCTCGAGGCGGATCCAGCAGTGACCATACTGGCCGCGACCACCCGACTGGCGGACGTATTTCCCTTCGGCCTGAGCCATTTCGCGGATAGTTTCGCGGTAGGCAACCTGCGGACGGCCGACATTCACTTCGACTTTGAACTCGCGGCGCATGCGGTCGACGATGATGTCGAGGTGGAGTTCGCCCATACCCGAGAGGATGGTCTGGCCACTGTCTTCGTCGGTGTGAACCCGGAACGTCGGATCTTCTTCGGAAAGCTTCTTGAGAGCGACACCCATCTTTTCCTGGTCAGCTTTGGTCTTTGGCTCGACAGCGATGTCGATGACTGGCTCTGGGAAAACGATATTCTCGAGAATAACTGGCGCATCCGGATCGCAAAGCGTGTCACCTGTCATGGTGACTTTCATGCCGACGAGGGCGCCGATGTCACCCGCGGTGAGATCTTCGATGTCTTCGCGATGATTGGCGTGCATGCGGACGATGCGGCCGATGCGTTCTTTTTCGTTTTTCGTGGAATTCAAGACATAGGAGCCAGCTTTGACCGTACCGGAATAGACACGGAAGAACGTCAATTGGCCGACGAACGGATCGGTCGCGACTTTGAATGCAAGTGCCGAGAACTTTTCATTGTCATCAGTTTTTCGGACCACTTCCTGCTCGGTCTTGGCATCGATGCCGGTGACCGGAGGGATATCGATTGGCGACGGGAGGTAATCTACGACCGCGTCGAGGACGAGCTGCACGCCCTTGTTCCTGAGCGCGGTGCCCGTCATGACCGGATGGAGACGGACTTCGATAGTTGCCTTGCGGAGCGCGGCCTTGAGTTCCTCGACGGAGATTTCCTCGCCGGCGAGGAATTTCTCAGTAAGCGCATCATCGCTCTCGGCAATCTTTTCAACCATTTTCTCGCGCCACTCCTTCGCCTTTTCAGCGTACTCGGCCGGGATCTCGCCTTCGATGATCTTCTCGCCCATATCACCCTCAAAGGTGTAGGCCTTCATCTTCATGAGGTCAATGAGACCGTAGAAATCGCCGCGCAGGCCGAGCGGATACTGGATGGCCACCGCGTTCGGCGTGAGGCGGTTCCAAATGGAAGCGAGCGCGTCCTCGAAGACGGCGCCTTCCTTGTCGATCTTGTTGATGAAGCACATGCGCGGCACTTTGTATTTTTCCGCCTGGCGCCAGACAGTCTCGGACTGCGGCTCGACGCCTTCTTTACCGTCAAAGACAACCACGCCGCCATCGAGCACACGGAGCGAACGCTCTACCTCGACGGTGAAGTCCACGTGGCCGGGCGTGTCGATGATGTTAATGTGATGGTCTTTCCAGTAACAGGTCGTCGCAGCGCTCGTGATCGTGATGCCACGCTCACGCTCCTGCTCCATCCAGTCCATGGTCGCTTCGCCCTCGTGCACTTCGCCGATCTTGTGTGTGATACCGGTATAGAACAAGATGCGCTCGGTCGTCGTGGTCTTGCCGGCGTCGATGTGCGCGATGATACCGATATTGCGATACTTCTCAATGGCGATTTTGCGGGGCATACGAAACGTTTGCTATTTGGTTACATGAATAAAATACACTTGGCAACGAATGATCAGGCCGAGAAAAAGGGAAAAGCCCACTCGTTAGGCGAAGTGGGCAAAGGCCTTGTTGGCTTCAGCCATGCGGTGCGTCTCATCACGCTTCTTCATGGCAGAACCCATCTTGTTCGAGGCGTCGATGAGCTCATCAGCGAGCTTCTCAGCCATGCTCTTTCCCTTGCGGCTCCGGCACGCATCGCGGATCCAACGCATCGCGAGCACCTGGCGTCGCTCGCCCGAAACCGGGACCGGGACCTGGTAGTTGGCACCACCGACGCGACGGCTCTTCAGCTGGAGGAGCGGCGCGACGTTCTTGATCGCCTGCTCAAACGTATTGAGACCGGCTTTCTTGGTGCGTTCGTTGATGATATCAAAAGCATCGTAGATGATGCGCTCGGCCGTGCTCTTCTTCCCCTCCCACATGATCATCCCGACGAAATGACCAACGAGCGGATTCCCGAAGCGGGCATCAGCCTTCCATTCTTTGTCGAATTGTCGCTTTCTCCGTGGCATAGTCGTTCAAGAGCTTAGTCTTTCTTCTTTTCCTTCTTGGCACCGTACTTCGAGCGGCTTTGCTTCCGGGTGGTGACACCAGCAGCATCGAAGATTCCGCGGACCACGTGGTAGCGCACGCCCGGGAGGTCTTTTACGCGGCCGCCGCGGATCATGACGATCGAGTGTTCCTGGAGATTGTGGCCCTCGCCTGGGATATAGGCAGTGACTTCCATCCCATTCGTGAGACGAACACGAGCGATTTTTCGCATCGCGGAGTTCGGTTTCTTCGGAGTCATCGTCGTCACCTTGAGACAAACACCGCGCTTGTACGGACTATCGGTCTTGGTGATGCGGTTCTTGACGGTATTGATGACGAACGTCATCGCCGGAGACTTGGACTTCTTCCGGGCGATCTTGCGAGGACGCTTGATGAGCTGGTTGATCGTGGCCACAGGGATAAATCGTTACTTGGACAAACAAAAAAAGACTGATGCCGAATGTGGAAGCAGTGTATCGGATAGACCGACGTCTGTCAACTGGGCAAACGCCCTACAGGGTCAGACTGAAAAAGAAACGGAGAAAAGTCGAGATAAAGGCACTCAGAGGAGCGGAAAAGACGAAAATGATGAACAGGAGGAGAAAGAAGCCGTATTGCTCCAGCTGAAATTGAGTCTTTTCCTTGACCGGAAAGATGGCGAACAGGATTTTCGATCCGTCGAGCGGCGGGATTGGAAGGAGATTGAAGCAGCCGAGGACAACATTCCAGAAGATGAGAAAGAGGAGGAGTCCGAAAAAGATATTTGAAAACGACCCCGTCATCGCTATGGCGAGGAGTTCAAACCGCTCAAAGAACTCTCCTCGTCCGCTGATAATCCCGAGGAAACGCGCCAAAATATCCTGCTTGGCCAGAAGCGATAACGGGAGGATCGAAGCGAGAAAAGCGCCGAGAAACGCCAGGATGAAATTCGTCGCCGGACCGGCAAGCGCGACATAGAGGGGGCCCCATTTTTGATCACGCAGATTGTACGGGTTGTACGGCACCGGCTTGGCATAACCGAACGCGAATCCAGTCGTGACAAAGAGCGCCACCGGGATGATGAAAGAGCCCAGAGGATCGACATGACTCCAGGGGGAAAGCGTGATTCGGCCAGCGTACTTGGCAGTCAGGTCGCCGAGCCAGTAGGCCATGACGCCATGCGCCACCTCATGCAAGATGACCGAATAAACCAGCATGAAGAGGTAAAACGCAACGAGGACGATTTCGCTAGACATATTTCGGGGAAAATGGCGATTCTAAGGGGAAAGACGGAGCGTCCAGGAGACTCATACTCGCCTCAAAAGACTTCATGGAACTCTCCTCTTGCCAGAGCCATGATACCATGCTAGACTGCTCCTTGCTAAGCGCTTTTCCGGCGCTTTCAAATTATCAGGAAATATTTTGAGACTATGAGCCGCGTCTGCCAACTCACCGGCCGGGGAACCCAAACCGGCAACAAGATCAGCCACTCCAAGCGCCACACGCGCCGGACGTTCGCGATCAACCTTCAGACCAAGCGTATCGGCGGTATGAAAGTCCGTCTTTCGACCCGCGCTATCCGCACCCTCGCCAAGTCCACCGCCTAAGCAAGGCTACGTTTTGAAAATGAGATTATCCGCTGCGGCGGATTTTTTCATGTTTCTTGACAGTCCGGATAGCGAGGAGCAT
>CAZTYU010000012.1:0-2062 GCA_964617535.1 uncultured Bdellovibrionales bacterium
GGTCTTCCCTGCAAGCGCTGTGATACAATAGTGGTGCGAAAAAAACTGGGGCAGCGAAGCATTTTTTACTGCCCTGCGTGCCAGAAGTAAACACTCTAAGGATTTTTTTATGGAAACTCGGCAGAAGGTGATCATCGTCATCATCCTGCTCCTCCTCGGTGGCGTTGCCTACGTCTATTTCTTTGGCGGCGATGCCAAGAAATCGGAGAAGCAGATCGATATCAATAATACGCCAAAGACAAGCGTGGTTGATGACAAGCCGAGGAACCCTGAGAATGTGAGTGCGATTGCGGGACTCGCTTGCCCCGACTGGAAGCGCCGTCCAGTGGCGGTTATGCAGCCGGCCGATGTGACGGCGCGCCCGGCCGCAGGATTCTCGGACGCCGATATGGTGTTTGAGATGCCGGTCATCACCGCAACAATCAATCGCCTCATGGCGGTCTATCAGTGCCAGCAGCCGACCGAAGCCGGTGCCGTCCGCTCGTCGCGGCATGACTTCCTCCCGATCGCTAAGAGTCTCGGCGCCGTCTATGTCCACTGGGGCGGTTCGCATTTCGCGCTCGACAAGATCAAGGAAAACATCCTCGACAATATCGACTGTACGGGCGCAGCGGGGAATGGTGCTGGCGAGGACGTCTGCTATCGCGCCGCCCGTGTCGGAGCGATGAAACTCGAGGACACGAGCCGGGTGAATGTGCAGAAAGCTTTCGAGCGATCCAAAGCGCTTGGCTACGGATTGGAAAACACGTTCTCGGGCTATCCGCATCAGGATGAGGCACCTGTCGAATCCCGTCCGACGGGCGGACATGTTCGGATCGGCTACCCGGGTGCGGGCGAGGTGGAGTACTTCTACGACAAAGAGACGAACGTTTGGAAGCGGCTCTGGGGAAATGTCGCTGACACCGACCGCAACAATGGCAGCCGCATCGCGCCGAAAAACATCGCCGTGGTCTTCTCTCGCTCGGAACAGATCGAGGGGCAGTACAACAACATGCAGCTCGGTGACCCATGGTATGACCAGACTGATTCCGGCGAGGCGTACTACTACATGAACGGCAAGGAGACCAAGGGTTCGTGGAAGAAAGATAAGTCGAGCCTCGGAAGCAAGTTCACATTCTTCGACCTTTCGGGCAGCGAGATCAAGTTTGTCCCGGGCCAGATCTGGGTGAACGTCGTTGAGCCGGGAACGGCATTTGTCTGGGAACCGGGCACCTAATCTTCGCGATACAGAGCAACGCAAAACCCCGCCGACTGGCGGGGTTTTGGTATACTGAGCCTATGCTCAGATTTTTACACGGCACTGATCACTACCGACTTCGCCTCGAGGAGCGTTCTCTCGCCAGGGATTTTTACGAGACTTATCCGGGTGCGGCAGAGCGGGTTTTTGATGGTCGGGATGTGGGCAATGGCCTTCTCTCAGACCTCCAGGAAAGTCTTTCGGGTGGTCTTTTTTCGAGTCCACGCGTCATACTCATCAGGCATGTCGAGCTCTTTGACGAACGAATTGCAGAGGCGATAACCGGGCAGCTCAGTCAGTCGCTACCCAAGGAGGTGCTCGTTATCTCGAGTGCCGAACCCGCCGGACGTGCCAAAAAGGGGAATACGCTCCAGACGTGGCTCCTGAAAAACGCTGCCGTCGATACCATTGATGTCTTGTCTGGCCGAACGCTCAGTCAGTCGATTGTCGAAATGCTTCAGGGTATCGATCCGGAAGCGAGTATCGAGCCGCGGGCGGTCGAATCGCTCGCGCTTCGGACGGGTGGATCCACCGGTCACGTCTACCATGATCTTTTGAAGCTCGTGCTCGCCTCCGATGGGAAGCGAATTACCGAAAGCGATGTAAAGAGTCTGATCGAAGAGCCAGCTGGGGAGAGCGTCTCATTCGCCTTGCTTGACGCGATTGTTCGCGGAAATCGGGAGACAGCAGTTTCCCTGCTTCGGCGTGAGGAGACAAATGACGATGCGGTTTTCAAACTCCTCGGGCTTTTCGCTTGGCAGGTGCGGCAAGCAATTCAAGTCCGTGACGAATATGAACGGGGGATGACCTCGCCTGACGCGATCG
>CAZTYU010000012.1:2162-6077 GCA_964617535.1 uncultured Bdellovibrionales bacterium
GCAATTCAAGTCCGTGACGAATATGAACGGGGGATGACCTCGCCTGACGCGATCGCGGCAGCTATCGGGGCGAAACCGTTTTCCGTGAAGAAACTCATGCCGCTCATCCCGAAGCTTTCCCTTGAGCGACTGAAGCGTTCGCTCGCCTATCTCTCCGATCTCGACCGTGAGATGAAAACGGGGCAGATCCGTCCTGGCGTCGCGCTCGACCTCTTTGTCTGGAAGTTCTAACAGTAAAAAACTCCCCAAGTCGGGGAGTTTTCATTTCACTTCAGTGCAGTCTACTTGGTTGCCAGCTTCTTCACAGCGACGTTGAGGCGGGACTTGCGCCGGGCGGCATTGTTCTTCTTTATCACGTTCTTTTCGGCGGCCTTGTCGAGCGCTTTCTGCGCCTTGGCGTACCATTCCTTGGCGCCGGCGATATCGGCCTTGGCGATCGCCTCGCGCGTACCTTTGACCGTGGACTTGATCACACCCTTGATGGAGCGGTTGCGGAGGGTGTTCTTGGCGGTGACCCGCATGTACTTCTTGGCTGACTTCTTGATCGGCATAGTGGCGAGATAAAAGGCTAAAAATCAATCACGAAACACTTCTCTAGCGACAGAACAGAGAAACCTGAGACGTCTCCATTTTTAGCACAGGTTCCCGCTTTAGGCAAGCCATTTCTTCGCATGCTAAAATACGGCTACTCCTATGATTCGAGCCCTCAAGGGAACCCTCGGTTCCATCCATCCGAACCACGCGATCATCTTTATCGGCGGCGTCGGTTACCAGGTCTATGCTTCGCCCTATACCCTAGGGAAGCTTGCCGGACAATCAGAGGTATCCCTCCATATCCATACGCATGTCCGCGAGGACCAATTTAACCTCTTCGGCTTCATGACCGAGGATGAGCTCTCCATGTTCGAACTCCTCATCTCGGTCTCCGGTATCGGGCCGAAAGTCGCGATCGGCATCCTTGCCATTGCTGAGCCGAAGACGATCCGGACGGCGATCCTCCACAAGGATCCCTCGATCCTGACCCGCGTTTCTGGCGTCGGAAAGAAAACAGCCGAAAAAGTCATCGTGGAGCTTCAGAACAAAGTCTCATCAGCTGATGTCACCGATCAGGCCGGAGCGCTCGCTGAGCAAGAATCGATCGAGGCACTGACCGCGCTCGGTTATTCTGTTTCCGAAGCTCGCGAGGCGCTCAAGAATATCCCGGGTGATGTGACGAGCGTTGGTGAGCGGCTCAAGCAAGCGCTCAAAAGTCTCGGCAAGAAATAATCCTGTGGCTTCCCGATCTTTCCTCACCGCGAATGCGTCTGATGGCGGACTGCTCCAATCGGACGAGTGGGCCCGGCTTCAGGCGGCTGCTGGCCGCGAGGCGTTCCCATTTGCCGGGGTCGGTTTCGAGGGCCACGCCTTTCGGCAGACGCTTCCAATTTTTGGCGACTATCTCTTTATCCCGCGCGGTCCGGTCGTCGATATGAACGGTCTTGCGAGCGAAGAGCTCCATAAAACTCTTTCCGAACTGGCTCTCGCCAGCAGTGCGGCCTGGATCCGTGTCGAACCAGGTTCAGTAGATGTGCTCGAGATGCTTCAATCAGTGTTCGGTCCGGAGCGTATCGTTCCCGCTCCACGCGATACCAATCCACGTGAGACGTTCATGGTGCCGCTTGACGGTAGTCCTCTCGACTGGCTCGGCCGGATGAAGCCGAAGACGCGTTACAATGTCCGGCTGGCTGAAAAGCATGGCGTCACGGTTCGGTTTTCCCGGAGCGCCGAAGACATGGAGACTTTCATCGGTCTCATCACTTCGACGGCGAACCGGAAAGCGATCGCGCCGCATCCCAAATCGTACTATCGGAATTTTTTCGCCACTTTGCCGGAAGAGATGTGTGTGGTCGCACTGGCCGAGTACGAGGGCGTGCCGGTTGCCGCTGCGCTGCTCGTGTTCTTCGAGGAAACAGCGTACTATCTCCACGGTGGTTCGGGCGATCGTCATCGTGAACTCATGGCCCCGTTTCTGCTTCACTTCAAATGTATGGAAGAAGCGAAGCGACGTGGCGCTCGGCATTATGATTTCGGTGGCGTCCGGCTGCAAACGAAAAAGGGTGCGGCCGATACCAGTTGGGATGGCATCACGAGGTTCAAACAGGGGTTCGCGCCAAGCGTAGAGACGCTCGTTTTTCCGGGCACCTATGATATCATCGTGTCGCCGGTCCGCTACGCGCTGTACCGGAAATCGCGCCATCTTGCTAGTATGCGCCGGGTCTTCCGTCACATCTTTTCTCGTTTTTCATCATGAAACGGTTCAAACGCTTTTTCTCGTACCTCGTTCCGCAGCCGGTGAAGAATTATTTCTATCATCTGCCGCTTTCTATTTTTGCGAATCTCGCTTTCGGGTTTCCAGCGCGCGGACTTTCGATCGTCGGCGTGACGGGGACGAACGGCAAGACGACCACTACCAAGCTTATCGCCGCGGTTCTCGCGAAGAGCGGAAAGAAAATAGCCTATGCCTCGACGATCGAATACGGTATTGGCGAAAAGCATTGGACGAATGCGTCGAAGTTCACCACCTCGTCGGCCTGGCAGCTCCAGAAGTTTTTGTCGGAGGCTAAAAAGGCCGGCTGTACCCATGTCGTGCTCGAGACATCGTCGCACTCGCTCGATCAGTTCCGGACCTGGGGCATACCGTACGCGGTGGCGGTTATCACCAACGTAACGCGCGAGCATCTCGACTACCACAAAACGATCGAAGCTTATCGGGCGGCCAAGAAAAAACTCTTTGCCGGAGTCAAAACCGCGATCGTGAATATGGATATGGAACGGCCAGAAGAATTCTTTGCCAAGGCACCGTCTGAGACACTCACCTATAGCACAAAGAATACTGACGCGAGCGTCATGGCGAGCGAGATCGAGCTCGACCTCGCGGGGACGCGCTTTCTTGCACTCGGTGCGTCGTTTCGCATAGAGCTTCCAGGACTCTTCAATGTCGAGAATACGCTCGCAGCGATCACCACCGGCAAAGCCCTCGGTATCGACACCGAGACGATGCGGCAAGCGCTCGCGGGCGTGCCGGGCATTCCGGGCCGGATGGAACTTGTTCCGAATAACCTTCGGCTCGACATCCTCATCGACTACGCTGTGACGCCGGACTCGTTCGAGAAACTCTACCAAGCGGTGAAGCCGATGCAGATCCCGGGAACGAGGATTGTCCATGTGTTCGGCGCGTGCGGGGAGCGTGACCGGGGCAAGCGTCCAGTTATGGGGCGGATCGCATCAGAACAGGCGGACATCGTTATCTTGACCAATGAGGATCCGTACCATGAGGATCCCGAGCGCATCATCGACGAGATCGAAGCTGGCGTGACGAAAAAGAAAGACGAAACGTATTTCCGCATCTTCGATCGACGTACCGCGATTGAGAAAGCGATCGCCATGGCCGAGGAGGGCGACATCATCCTCGTGACCGGCAAGGGTGCCGAAGAGACGATGGCGCTCGGCGACAAGCGCGTGCCGTGGAAAGAAAGAGTGATTATCGAAGAAATTCTGAATAACATGAGACACGGTGGGTAATCCCCATCGTTTTCTTTTGAGAAAAGAAAAACGGCGGCTCGTGCAGTGGCACGGTCCGCCGTCGCAGCAACTCGCTGCCGGCTAGTTGTAGCGCGGAGCGTAGCGGATCTCGTCCGGGAGTTCGGTGAGAAGGCGTCCGGCCTCGATGAGCCGGTTTGCCGGGAGCTCGCGGATCCAGCCCTCGATCACCTCGCGGTCGCGATCGAGCTCTTGGCCCTCGTTTGGCGCGACCCGAACCAGGAAGAAGCCGCTCCAGTGGACGGAGAGGACTTCGAAGTCTCGGGTTTCGCCGCCCTGCTCGACGTGATACGTCTCGCCGGCGCGGACGTTCTCGCTGGTGTAGGTATCCGGTGC
>CAZTYU010000012.1:6177-35872 GCA_964617535.1 uncultured Bdellovibrionales bacterium
CGACGTGATACGTCTCGCCGGCGCGGACGTTCTCGCTGGTGTAGGTATCCGGTGCCGATGTTGGGTCCTGCGGCGTACCCGGGATGGATTTCCACCAGAGGTAGAGGCCGCCGATCATTCCGGCCAGGAGTGCGAGGCTGATGAGGGTCTGTACGGGGATGGGCATGATTCCTCCCAAAGGGACAGGTTAAAGGGAAGAGACAAAAAAGCACCGCTTCAGGGTGCTCCTTTTCTGGCTCGCGGTCAAGTATCTTTAGCCGAGGATGCGGATGAGTATGGTCGAAAGGAAAAATCCGACAAAACCACCGACGAGCACTTCGCTCGTGCGGTGCCCGACCCGCTCCTTGAGCCGGGGGAACTGCTCAGTGGAGAGTTTGAGCGTCTGGATGAGGGTGTTCAGGTAGCGGCCCTGGTCGCCAAGGTACATGCGGAGCCGGACGGCATCATCGATGATGAGGAAGGCAATCGCAACGGCGACGGCGAAGGCGCCCGACCCGACGCCCTCGTAGTAGCCGATCGACGTGAGGAGCGAAATGGCAAACGCCGTGTGCGAGCTCGGCATATGGCCGTGAGTCGCTAGGTATTCCAGCTTCCAGCCGTGCTTCATGCCGAACATGACGAACTTGATGAGCTGCGTGATGACGCTCACCATGATCGGGATGAGGAAAATCGCGTGTTCTTGGAGAAATGAATGCATAGGATTGAGTCCAGTATACCACTTTCCGTCCCCGAAGAGTCTGCTATAATCAAGCCACTGAAATCACTAACTCTATAGCTATGCTCAGTCTCCCACTCATTCTCATCGGTGCCGCCGTGCTCGTGCTGCTCTACGGTGTCGGTTTGTATAACGGTTTCGTCCGTCTCGCGACGCGCGTCGATGAAGCCTGGAGCGATATCGATGTCCAGCTGAAGCGCCGCTATGATCTCATCCCGAATCTCGTGAATACGGTGAAGGGCTATGCAGCTCACGAGAGCGGCGTGTTTGAGAAAGTGACTGAAGCACGCTCGAAGGCGATGCAGGCCGGATCGGTCGGTGATCATGCGCAGGCTGAGAACATGCTCTCGGGAGCGTTGAAGAGCCTCTTCGCGATTGCTGAAGCCTATCCGGATCTCAAGGCGAACACGAATTTCCTCGAACTGCAGCGCGAGCTCTCCGATACCGAGAACAAAATCCAGGCTTCGCGCCGTTTCTACAACGGCACGGTGATGGAGCTCAATACGAAAGTCGACATGTTCCCATCGAATATCGTTGCCAAGATGTTCAACTTCGTGAAGCGCGAGTTCTTCGAGATCGAAGAGGGGGAGAAGGAACCGGTGAAAGTCGAGTTCTAATTGTATGTTCCAGCGTTTCGGCAGGCAGGCGTTCGCGCTTGCCTGTCTTCTTTTTGTCTCACTCGCGCCGCTCGCTGCTTTTGCCGAGTCCGAACCGGACAGCGAATACGTCGAGGCGTTTGATGTCGATATCACAATCGGAGAGTTAGGCGAGATCGAGATCGCCGAGACGATTCGCTATCAATTCGGCGTGGCGGAACGCCATGGGATCTACCGCGATATCCCGTACGAATATGCGGGCCAGTACGGTACGAAGCGTTCGATGCCGGTTGAAGTGCAGTCAGTAGTAGATGCAAACGGAACGGCCTATCGTTTTGAGGAAAGCCGCTCCGGTGGATACCTCCGAGTGAAGATCGGTGATCCGAACCGACTAACAAGCGGCACACAGACCTACATCATTCGCTACTCCGTTCAGGATGCGATCAGTTATTTTTCCGACTACGATGAGCTCTATTGGAATGTCACAGGTAACGCTTGGACGGTTCCGATTGCTGCGAGTACCGTGCGGGTGCGTCTCGCCGAACCAGTTTCAGGAAACCGTTTTGCTTGCTACGTGGGACGCGTGGGCAGCACCGAGCGCTGCCCGATCGTCGGCGGAGATTTGGCCGGGCGAGAGAAAGAATTTCGGGCCAGCGCGGGCCGCGCCCTCCCGGCCGGGTCGGGGATGACGGTCGCACTCGGTTTTCCCAAGGGAGTTGTACGGGAGCCGACAGGGCTTGAGCGCCTCCTTCACTTCCTCAGCGAGAATCCATTCATCGCGCTGCCCCTTATCGTATTTGGTTTCATGTTTCGGCGCTGGTGGCGGGACGGTCGCGATCCAGAAGGCCGGGGGACGATTGTACCAGAGTATGATGTGCCCGATGATCTCTCGCCCCTCCATGTCGCGGCACTCCTGGATGGCCGACTTACCGGGAAAGAGATTCCGGCGGCCATCATCGACCTTGCCGTTAAGGGGTATCTCGTGATCGAGCGGATTTCCGAGGACGGGCTTCTCTTTGACTCGACCGACTATCGGCTGAGCGAGACAGGAAAGCATCCGGCCGTGGGCTCGATCGAAGCTATGCTCACCGATGCGCTTTTCAAATCCGATGTCATGAGCACCGCCGAAGCGGAGAAAATTCAGCCAGTCCTTCAGGCGAGCTGGATGCCGAAAATCATCAGACAAGCGATCGAGGCGAAGCTTCCGAAAACGGATGCTGCCGAAAGCGCCCCTCGCTCGGTAAAGGTCTCAGAACTGAAAAACAAATTTTACCGCCAGATCTCCGGACTGGAGAAACGCGCTGTGAGCGATCTCGTGAGCCGAAAGCTTCTCGCGAGAAGTCCGCAGGAGGTGTGGGGCAAGTATGCGCTCTGGGGATTTCTTGCCTTCTTTCTCTCGTTTTTCATTTTGCCCATGCTTCATCTCGAGGGCATCAATGTTGTTGCGTTCCTCGCCTGCATCCCGATCTACGTCGTCTTCGCTTATCTCATGCCGCGCGTCACTCGTGATGGTGCGATCATGAAGGAGCGTCTCCTCGGACTAAAGGACTATCTCCAGATTGCAGAAAAACGGCGGATCGAATTCCATAATGCTCCGGAAAAGACGCCGGCGCTCTTTGAAAGGCTTTTGCCGGCCGCGCTCCTCCTCGGGGTATCCGATATCTGGGCCAAGGAATTCGCTGATGTCACCATGGCGGAGCCGGAATGGTACCGGGGAGGCGGCATCCATTCTTTTTCGGCGGCATCATTTGCATCTGACCTTGGCGGATTTAACTCAGTGGCAGGTTCGTCGCTTGCCTCAGCCCCGTCAGGGAGCGGCTCGGGCGGCGGCGGTTTTTCTGGTAGCGGCGGGGGTGGTGGGGGCGGTGGGAGCTGGTAGCGAGCATCGACAAAAAGCGACTTTCGAACTATAATGGGCGGGCACCTCTGGTGCGTGCCCATTCTTTTACTCCCAAATTAAATCAAGATGCGTATGGCCACGGCCTACTCTCACAGCAGCAAAAACGTCGAACTCACCTGGCTCTATCTCAGCATTTTCCTCCTCGCTGTCATCGGGATCGGGTATCTCTTTGCTCAAGTCTACGGTAATAGCGGTATTCTCTATGTCGCGGTGGGCCTTTCGGTGCTGACGAGCTTCGCTTCGTACTGGTGGAGCGATCGCATCGTCCTCTCCATGGCCCGCGCCGTTCCGGTCGATCGCGAATCGAATCCCGAAATCTACAACCTCGTCGAGAACCTGTGCATCACCGCGGGTCTCCCTGTGCCAAAAATCTACATCACCGAAGACGCGGCGCTCAATGCGTTCGCAACCGGTCGTGATCCTGAGCACGGCGTGGTTTGTCTCACGACCGGTATCCTGGCCCGGCTGAATCGGACCGAACTCGAGGGTGTCATCGCGCACGAGCTTTCGCATATCAAAAACCGCGATACGCTCCTTTCGACGGTCGTGGTCATCCTCGCTGGTTTCATCTCTATCCTCGCCGACATGTTTCAGCACTCGCTCCTTTTCCGTGGGCGTGACAATGACAATCGTGGTGGCGGACTCATTATTGTCGGGATCGTGCTTTCCATCCTCGCTCCGCTTGCGGCACTCCTCATCCGGATGGCGATCAGTCGGAAGCGCGAGCTCCTGGCTGATGCTTCGGGCGCGCTCCTCACCCGCTACCCTGAAGGTCTCGCGAGCGCACTCGAGAAAATCTCGTCCGATCCGAAGCCGCTCGATACGGCGAGTGGCGCGACAGCACACCTCTATATCTCGAATCCTTTTAAATCGGGGAGTCTCATGAAGCTTTTCATGACGCATCCGCCGGTCGAAGAACGCCTCAAAGCGCTTCGAGAGATGGATCTCGATCGCTAATCATCCCCGTATGCTTTCCAGTTGGAAGCGCAAAGCCCCAAAGACACTCGCCGCTGGAAAAACGGGTCGTTATCACTTCACGCTCCACTCGGAGTACAAGATGCGCGAGTATCACCTGTCGCGGCAGCGCGTCATCCGCATCATCCGGAGCCCAAAACGCACCGAGACGGGGATTGTCGAAAATACGGTGGCGGTGATGCAGCCGGCTTCGATGAAGCGGACCGATGGCAAAGAGACGTGGACACAGGAACTCTGGGTCATGTACAAGGTTCTCGGACAGGGGAAGCTGACGAAGTCGAAATTGGAGCAGGCGCTGAATCAATCCGAGTTGAAAATCATCTCTGCCTGGCGCTATCCGGGCGTCTCGCCCGAGCGTGACCCAATCCCGTCAGAAATCCTGCAGGAGATCGCTCGTGGACTAGAAGAAAGCGAACTGTCTGATGAAACGGCTTAGATAAGCCAAACCATATAAACATGTGCTTCAAAAGGCTTGAAAAAGCCTTTTATTTTGCCTTATTTAAAGCAAAAATATCCTATTCTATCATTGACAGAGAGGCTATTTTGGTGTATACTAGTATTTCAAGTAACTTTACAACTCGTCAGTTTCTTCTACGGTCAAGGAGGCCGTCATCATGACCACACGTCGCATCATCATCGCGATTCTGCTCGTCCTGGCCGCCGGCCTCTACGGCTGCGCTGCACCCCAGCCCTACCTGGGCGGCGGGTACTACCACCAGTCGGCAGGGTTCATGCTCCCGCCCGAACCGCCGATCCCGGCTGGCTGGGCCAACGCCTACACCCCGTACGACACCATCCACAACGGCCGGTGCTATCGGAACGGCTTCGTTCAGCCGACGCTCGACGCCTGTCGCGGAATGGTCGCCACCAGTTCCCAGTACGGTCTCGTGCCGCAGGGCCAAGCCCTCGGCATGACCCGTCCGGCTGGCGCTCAGGCAAGGCCCATCTCGGGCATGAGTCCCGAGACGGCGCGCCTGCTCCTCGACGAGCTCGCGCGTCAGGAAAGCCCCTGCACCGCGACGAGCCGGACCAAGTCCGTTTCGGTCGGCGCCTTCTTCGGCTTCCTCGCTGGCATGATTGCTTCGCGAGGCGACGAGCGCGCGACGGTCGCCACCACCCTCATCGGCATGGCTGGCGGCAATAGCGAGGCGGTCATGAGCTGCCAGGTCTACACCGACACGCGACTTGCGCTCATGCTGGTCCTCGACCAGTACGGCTGCTCCGGCCAAGTGCGGAAGACCAACGGCGTCGTCACCGACGACGAGATCTGCGACTATCGCCGGCCCTACACCCCGGGTCATGCGACGCCGCAGATCACCGACCGCAGTGCTGCTCGCCCTGCTCCTGCTCCGGCAGCCGCAGCGCGTCCGGCGCCGCAACCGGGCCGTCCGTCCTGGCTGAAGCCCGGAGAAGAGCTCCCGCCGAAGTGATCCGCTGATCCTCTCGGTCCCACTCGTGGCGATTATCAGAACCTCTGATGATCGCCCTTTTCTTTTTCTTACAAACAGCAGGCGCTTCGTTTGGTATACTGAAGAAAAGAAAACAAACGCACGCTCCATGAAACATACGAAAATCGTCGCAACGCTCGGACCAGCAACGGGACACAAAGACATGATCCGCGATATGGCGAGTGCTGGGGCCAATGTCTTTCGTCTCAATTTCTCTCATGGTGATCCGGAATGGCGCCATCAGGCGATTTCGGCTATCCGCGAGATTTCCGAGGAGACTAATAATCCGCTGGCGATCCTCGCCGATCTCCAGGGGCCGCGCATCCGGACCGAAGTGACATTTCCGATCGACATCAAGAAAGGATTCGTGCTCAAGGTCTGCGAGCTCACCGAGCGGATTCGTTTCAGTACCGAAGATCCAGTCGTCGCGCTCGACACCCCGGGTGTTCTCGGGAAGATCGAAGTCGGTCACCGTATCCTCATCGAAGATGGTCTCATCGGGCTGGTCGTCACGAAAATCGGGACGGGCTATGTCGAGGCTCAGGCGGAAAATGACGGGACGATCAAGACCCGGAAAGGCGTCATCATGCCCGATACGGCGCTCGAACTCCCGATCCTTTCGAAGAAAGACAAAGAGGATCTCGCCTTCATCTTGAAAGAAGGGGTCGAGTATCTCGGCCTTTCGTTCGTCGGTTCGGTTGCCGACATCGAGAGCGTAAAGCGGGAGATGGAGAGTATCGCTGAGCCCCATATGAGAAAGCCCCTCATCTGCTCCAAGATCGAGCGTAAGGTGGCGCTCCAACATCTCAGCGACATCATCCGGGCGAGTGATGCGGTCATGGTCGCGCGTGGTGATCTTGGTATCGAGATGCCAGAATCAGAGATCGCCATCCTCCAAAAGCAAATCATCGCCGAGAGCCTCCGTGAGGCGCGGCCGGTCATCGTTGCGACGCAGATGATGCAGAGCATGGTGACCAATCCGCGGCCGACCCGGGCCGAGGTGTCTGACGTCTCGAACGCGGTCATCGATCATGCGGATGCGGTCATGCTTTCGGAAGAGACAGCAGCAGGAAAGTACCCGGTCGAGACTATCGCTACGATGCGCGAGATTATCGAGAAGACCGAGGAGTCGCCGTTTGATGATCTGTATGAGGCGCTCGATCTCAACTTTCACACCGAGTACGCGGTCATGATTCGGAGCGTGTACGAGCTCTCGAAAAGTTTCCGAGTCAAGGCCGTTCTCGTGCTTTCCATGAGCGGATTCACCGCGCGGCTGCTCTCGCATTTTCGCCCCGATGCACGGCTTCTGGTGGCGACCAATAGCGTCGATACCTGGCGCGAACTGTCGCTTGTCTGGGGCGTTGAGCCACATCTTTTCTCGGGCGACAAGAATCTCGATACGCTGATCGAGCGCTTCATGAATGACCTCAAGACGAAAGGGGTGCTCGTGCCGGACGATCAGGTGGCGGTGTTCTATGGACGCACGCCGGAGCAATCGACGATGAAGCTCGTTGGTATTCGGACCGTACACTAGTCACTCATTATGCAATTTCTCCTCCCGACCAATCGCAAGGGTCTCAAGAAGGGAAAGCAGAACATGGCCCTCCGCATCCTTCTCATCACGGACGGTCTGGTGGTGTTTTCGGCGGCGATGCTTGGTCCGATTTACGCGCTCTTCGTCCAGGACATCGGCGGCGACATCCTCGATACAGGCTTGGCAGCGGGAGTTTTTACTGCGACGGCTGGCATCGTTGTTTTTCTTTCTGGTCGTTTCAGTGACCGGATTAGAGAGAGCGAACTTATTGTGGCGGCTGGATATGCCATCATGGGGATCGGCTTCTTTTCGTATACCTGGGTGGACACAGTCGTCCATCTCCTTATCGTTCAGGTAATTATCGGTTTCGGTCAGGCGCTCTGCTCACCATCGTTCGACGCGCTCTATTCGAAGCACCTCGATCCCGAGCGCTCCGGGTCGCAGTGGGGAGCGTGGGAATCCATGAACTACTTTGCGGTTGCCTTTGGAGCGCTTGCTGGAAGCGCGGTCGTTAGTCTCTTCGGGTTTCAGGCTCTTTTTGTCGCGATGGGGTGCTTCGCTTGGACGAGCGCGCTCTACATCTATTTTCTTCCTCGAAGAGTGCTCTAGCTCGCACTCCTTCCTCGGGGTTTGGCGGGCGTGTCCCGTTAGTGATAGAAAATTATAATTTATGGGGTGGGTTTTATCCTCGTTCCCTAACGGGGTGTATACTAGAAGTGGTAATTCGTTTGGTGATAAATCTATGGACGAAAACGTCAATGCCGCACCTGAATCAGGGAATGCTCCCGGTTCCGGGCAGGCAGATATGAAGAAGGAAGTGCTCGGGTTTGTCGGAAAGGTCGAAGCCTGGCTCGACGAATACATGGTGACAAAGGCGCCGTTCCAAATCCCGATGGCCGGGAAAGAGTTCCTCGCTACGGTCGCGCCGTATCTCATCATCGTGTTCTCGGTTCTCGCGCTCCCGGCAATCCTCGCGCTTTTTGGCATCACGGCATTCCTGGCCCCGGTGGCGATGGTCGCGGGGAGCGGTATGGGCTGGGGATTCTTCGGCATCGTGAGCGTCGTCACCTCAGTCATCGCGCTCGTTCTCGATGTGATGGCGATCCCGGGTCTCTTCAAGCGTACTCACGCGAGCTGGCGCCTCCTCTTTTATGCCTCGCTCGTCTCGCTCGTCGGAGGGATACTTTCCCCGGGCGTGGTCGGCGCGGTCATCGGGGCCATCATCGGTTGGTACATCCTCTTCCAGGTGAAAGAGCTCTACAAGAATTAGTTTCTTTGCGGAAGCCCGCCCCGCCCAAGAAGGCGGGGTTTTCTTTTCTCTGAAAGTCGGCTAGAATGCCTGCGTTTTCCGTATCGGAAATCAGGAAAGGTGGGTCGCCTTTGCTCAAGGCTTCGGCGGACCAAAGCCGAGTCTCTAGAATGGCAGACACTCTCCTTTCCGGAGGAAAGTGACAATTGAAGACTTTTGGAAAGGTGGCCGAGTGGTTGAAGGCACCGCTCTCGAAAAGCGGCATACCGGAAACG
This sequence comes from uncultured Bdellovibrionales bacterium, assembly GCA_964617535.1. Lineage (GTDB taxonomy): Bacteria > Patescibacteriota > Minisyncoccia > Moranbacterales > UBA1568 > SSEF01. The sequence continues at coordinate 14,870 of CAZTYU010000012.1, forward strand.
GTATCGAGAGTTCGAATCTCTCCCTTTCCGCCTTCGCTCGCCAGAGCGAGCTTCGGCGGACGCAGTCCGCTCAGGAGCTTGCGACGGCGAGGTGCATATATTATGCATTACGTATATATACTAAAGTGCTCTGACGGAGAACTCTACACTGGCTGTACGGAGGATCTAAAAGCGCGTCTTGATAGGCATGAAAATGGTCATGTCCCAGCCACGAGCAAAAGACTACCACTAACACTTGTTTCCTATACGGCCATTCCAGATAAATACCGCGCTTTTGAGTTTGAAAAGTATCTCAAGACCGGCTCCGGGCGAGCATTCATCAACAAACACCTGCAAGCATGTTGAAACTCATATCGCTCAACGTCGAGCGTTCCAGGCACCTCGCTCGCAACCTCCCGTTCTTTCTGGCGGAGCGGCCTGACGTTCTCTGTTTGCAGGAAGCATTCGAAGCGGATCTCGAACGCTTCCAGGCCGAGCTCGAGATGCCATTCCTCGCCTGGCAGCCAGATGTTCTCATCTATAAGGAGACGAATAGCACGGGAAAGGCGGGGTACTCTGGCCAGGCGATCTTGTCCCGCTATCCGCTGAACGAGACTGGTGAGGAATATTACTACATGCCGGAGGGTGGCATCCTGCTCGAAATGAAGGAAATGGCCGATGTTCGGTCGACGAATGCCCAGGGAGTCATTTGGGTGAGCGTTGAGAAGGACGGAGAGGTATTCACCATTGCCAACACGCATTTTACTTGGACGCCGGACGGCTACCCGAATGCGTACCAGGAAACAGACTTCGTTTCGCTACAGACGATCCTCGCCCAACTCCCGCCGCACCTCTTCGTGGGCGACCTGAATGCGCCTCGCGGGGGTGGGATATGGGAGCGGTTTGCGGCGCTGTATGAACGGGACAATATCCCAGCTGAAATCGCATCGACCATTGATCCAGCTTGGCATCGGTTCCCCCATCTTACCCATGTTGTGGACTGCCTCTTTTCGGATGCGGCGTATCACGTGCAGGGTGTCCGGATCGTTGCGGGCGTCTCGGATCATCGGGCCGTAGTAGCGGAAATCGAGCGGAGCAAAGTGCTATAATCAGAAGTGGTAATTCATTAATTGAATAGATATGCAGGGATTCATGGATTTTATTCGGAATCAGGGGGTGGTCGGTCTCGCGGTCGGTTTTATTCTCGGCGGCGCGGTCTCGAAAGTAGTTTCGGCACTGGTGACCGATATCATCAATCCAATTCTCGGTGTCGCGCTCGGAGCGGTGGACGGGCTCAAGTCGGCGAAGTTCACGATAGGTTCGGTCGATCTTCTCATCGGCGACTTCGTCAGCGTGACGATCGACTTTCTCGTCATTGCTGCTGTCGTGTACTACGGCGTGAAGGGCCTCGGTCTCGAAAAGCTTGACAAGAAGGCGTAGGGTCACACTTCTTCATTTGGTAGGTTGGCGTCTGCTATGCAGACGCCTTTCTTTTTTGAGTGTTATGATGAAAACGACAAACAGAAAAAATTATGCGGACTCGCATTAAAGTACTGCTTGCTACATCGTCTGCGATCAGCGCAATTTTTTTCGGTCTCTATCTTGTTGTCGCTTCTATCATCTCGTCGAGCTACTCTCGGCTCGAACAAGAAATTGTGAGAGAAGATGTTCTGCGGGTTCGGGATGCTTTTCATGCGCGCTCGCCGCTGCTGGAATTCGGCTGGAGGCTATCATCCCTGAGTCGTACGCACTTGCTCGGGCGTTGTCTACGGATGAAACGGTGCTGCTCGTTCATAGCCATCAGGGTGGAGCCATACTCGTGCTAGTCCGAGAGCACCAGGCTGTGTCGTCTCTGGTGCTAGACCATCATCCGGGAGAATCAGAGCTGAAGGACTTCGTGGAATTCGGACGGACGCATAAGCAGTGCGTCCCAGAAAAAATCCTTCTTTCCGACATCGAAGCACTGGCGGAAGAGCACCCTTCGTTGGGACTCGATGTGGTTACGCTCGACCCGCCACTCGACCCGGTCCGGGGAGCGCTCCTCATCGATCTCTCCTCGACGCGAGATGCGGATCGGCTCGATCTCCCGGTCCGAGGCAACCAGAGGCCGTGGTACCGTCGCCTCCTGTCGTTATAAACCACTCGTTATGCGTCCAACAAAAGCATTTACGCTCCCCGAGGTACTCATCGTCATCGGCATTTTGGCGATTCTCGCAGTGATCGTTATCCTGGCCGTCGATCCGGTCGCACGTTTCGAAAACGCCCGGGATTCTCGCCGACTGTCGGATGTTCAAGCGATTACGAGTGCGCTTCATCAGTATGTTATCGATCATAAGGGAGTTTTCCCCGCCGGTCTCGACGGTACCGAACGTCAGATCGGCACGGCAACGTCGGGCTGCGCACTCACGACGCCGCACTGCTCCGTCAAAGGCGATCAGGACTGTCTCGATTTGTCGGCTGCGCTTGACCCGTACCTCCACGGAGTGCCCTCCGATCCGAAAACAGGGGACGATGACCGGACCCATTACTCCGTCCGAGTTGGCAGAGACAATGCGCTGCTCGTCGAGGCTTGTGACTTGTCGGAATGAGCGCTAGAGTACAGGGTATGAAAACACGATTAGGGTTCACACTCATCGAGATTCTTCTCGCGATCGGCATTATTGCCGTCCTCGCGACGGTTGTGGTCGTATCGCTCGATCCTATCAGCCGTTTCCGCGATGCCCGCGATGCTCGTCGCCTGTCCGACATCCAGAGCATCCTCTCGGCAGTGCATCAGTATGTCATCGACAATCAGGGAGCATTCCCTGCCGGCCTTGATACGACCGAGCGCCAGATCGGCACGGCTTCCTCGAGCTGTTCAATCATCGGCGAGTGCGCTGTTTCTGGAGACGGCGACTGTGTCGATCTCTCTTCGACGCTCGCCCGCTACCTCAAAGACATACCGTATGATCCGTCGAACGGATCTGCTGCGCGATCGCATTACTCGATTTCCCTCAATGCGAACAATATCGTGACGGTCACCGCTTGCGATTCGGACGATGCATCGATTGCCGAAGTCTCGCGCTGAGTTCCGTGAAGTTTTCTCGAATGGTATACTAGGGACGTCATCAGCATTTGCTGTGGGCGTCCCGTTTTTGACCCTTGAATACTAAAGATTTTCCTATGAACGAAGAGGAAAAAAATACCTCAGAAGAAGCGGTTTCAGTCGAAGATTCTGCGACGACGGTAGCCACCGTCCCTGATTCCAAAGACGCCGAGAAGGGACGAGCAGAGCCGAACGAAGCCTTCTTCGGAAGCCTGCTTCTTTTCTGTCTCGCGCTCTCGCTTATTTCAGCGACCGGGTATTTCGGGTTCGCTGGCTACCGCTATTTCAAGCAAGTCCAGGCCGAGAAAGCGATTCCCTCGCTCGAGGCGCTCCCGAAAGCCGAAGTTGCGGAATCGGCTCCAGAAACACCTGCTCCAGCAGTGGAAAAATCAGCCGAAACTACAGCTCCTGCAGCAGAACCGTCCGCTCCGACGGTCGATAAGAAGACGCTTTCGATAAAGGTCCTCAATGGTGGCGCAGCCAAAGGCGTCGCGGGAACGTACGCCGAAAAGCTGAAGACGGCCGGGTTCGCGAAAACGGTCGTGGGCAACGCCTTTGGTGACTATACCGGGCAGACCCTCTACTACGCCAAGGGTCAGTCGGCTGGTGCGGACGCGATCAAAACAGAAGTCATGAAGACTTACCCTGGCCTTACCGTGAAAGAAGCGCCGTCCGGCGACAAAGATGCTACGGCAGCAACTTTCGTGCTCATACTCGGCCGCTAAAGGCCTTTTCGGGTCTGCCTTACTTTCGAATCATGGACATCCTCGGTCATCTGAAGGGCTTTTTCCGTCGAGTTATCGCGCTTCCCCTTGGTGCCTCGCTTCTTTTTGCGATGCCGGCGAGCACTAACTATCAACTGAAAGACTTCGGGTATGGTGGGGGCGGCGTAGCGAACGGCACATCGTCAAACTACGCGGTCGAAGGCATCGCTGGTGAACAAAATGCCACCCAGCTCGATGGCGCTACCTACGATCTCGGGCCCGGGCTCCAGTTCACCAATCAGGCCAACGTTCCGCCAGCGCCGACCTTTACCAACCCGAGCAACTACTACAACAAGCTCGCGCTGACCCTCGCGACCGGAGGCAATCCCTCCGATACGCTCTTTGCCATCGCGATCAGCACAGATGATTTTGTGACGACGAATTACGTTCAGAGCGACAATACCGTGGGTGCGACGCTCGGTCTCGAGGACTATCAAACCTACAGCGCCTGGGGCGGCGGGAGCGGCTTCACCGTGATCGGACTCGTGGCGTCGACGACATACAAGGTGAAAGTGAAAGCCTGGCAAGGGAAATTCACCGAGACCGGCTATGGTCCTGAAGCCTCGGCTGCGACGGTCGGCGCTCGGCTCACCTTTGATATCGACGTCTCGGCTTCGAATACGGAGACCAGCCCGCCATATACGACGAATATCGGTGATCTCATCGCGGGGACTGTGACCGATAGTCCGGAAAAAATCTGGGTTGATTTCGATACGAACGGCGAAAGCGGCGGCCGCGTCTACGTCGTGGCGAGCAATGCGGGGCTCCAAAGCAGCCGGGCCAGCTACCTCATCAGTGCTGTGACCGGCAATCTCACGAGCCTCTCGGAGGGATTTGGCGCTCAGAGCGATACAGCGACCAATGGTCTCTCCGAGGTAGCGCTCTACAATCAGACTGGGAATACCGTCGGCACCGTCGATACGACGATCCGCGAAGTATTCACTGCCTCTGGGCCGACGACGAGCGGGCGGGGATCGTTCCTCCTCAAAGCAAAGTCATCCGCAGTAACTCCGGCTGCCTCGGACTACACCGAAACCTTGACAGTCCTCGCATCCGCGAGTTTCTAAGTGGTAGTCAAAATGAATGTGGGCGTTGTATAATGCCAAGGATAGCGAAGAACGTTGGAAAATTTGTTGACAGACACCCTTTTTTCCTGTATACTGGCTGTGTAGATGAGAAACGGGTGGCCCTCATGGCGCTCGTTTTCTTTTTACGGACAGGATAAAATAAAAACATGACTGCAAAAGTAATTCGACCAATCAGTATCTTGAACCTCGCTGCCATCGTTGCGGTGAGCATGGTTCAGATAGTCCTCTTCGCTCTCCCAGCCAAGGCAGGAAACTTCGAACAGGTCTATATTCGTCTCGACCGGCTCGCTGCTTCGACGACTACCGGTGGTACGGTATGTGCTCAGGCTGATACGGTAGGTACTGAAGCGGATGTCCAAGTGACATTTCCTACTGGTTTTACGGTCAATACAACTGCTTCCAACTGGACCGTGACGACTACCAACCTGCCTTCTGGCGCGACGGCCTGGCCGAGCATTGCCACGGCGACAGCGGTATCCGGACAGACAGTCACTTTTCCTTCAGGTGATATGACCGTGAGTACGCTCTACTGCTTCAATTTTTCCGGTACCAGCACCTTAACAAATGCTACCGCTGGTAACGACAAGACTGGTACGGTGACGACGCGGACATCGGGTCCAGCAACGATCGATTCCTCCGGATATGCACTCTCGATCGTCTCTAATGACCAAATTGTCGTGACGGCGACGGTACCAGCAACCTTCTCATTCTCTCTTTCAGGGAATACGGATACGTTCACGAGTAACCTTTCGACGACGACGACCTCGACCTCTGGTCGAACCGTGACTATCTCGACCAATGCTGCTTCGGGCTGGGTCGCCTGGGTCAAAAGCGCCAACGCTGCCCTCAACTCTGTCTCGACCGGTGCCTCGATTGCAACGGCAGGATCGGTAGACAACACCCCGACCGACTTGGCATCGACCACAGGCTACGTTCTCGATGTGGATATCACGACCGACTCTGGTACCGGTACCGGTACCGTGACACAGGCCTCGAACTATGGTGCCGAGTATGCGGGATCGAACTCGACTTCTGGTGGTACGCTCTCGACAAGCTTTCAGCCGATCGCCGCTTCTAACGGAACAACGGATGGCGATGTACTGACGCTCACGGAACGTGCCAAGATCAGTGCCGTCCAAGCGGCTGCTACTGACTATACCGATACGCTGACGGTTGTCGCTGCGGGCCGATTCTAAAGCCAAATCTTAGGTCGAACACGATAAATCCCCGAAAGGGGATTTTCGCTTGTTTCTGGGATTTTTCTGTCGTTTCCTCTATACTGGGGAGGAATGGAAATGACTTACCAGCCGAGTGTATGCGCCGTCTTTTGCTGAATCCATCAACTCTTCTCCTACTGGGGATTTTTTCATTTTCATATCTCCTCCCTTCCCTCGCCTTTGCCCAGGACGGCTCCCTTCGCATCGTCACTTCCCCCCTCCCGATCTCGCTCGTTGCTGAGCCCGGTACGACGGTTTCTACCGAGCTCAAAGTGAAGAATGCTGGAACCGAAGTGGAAACCCTGAAGATCGATATTCTCAAATTCAACGCCTACGAGGACACGGGGAAACCCGCTCTCCATGATCTCGAACCGACCGATGAATTCGCCAAGTGGGTCACGTTCTCCGAGCCATCGTTCACCATCCTCCCCGAGGAGTGGAAGACGGTTACGGCGACTTTCAACGTCCCAAAAGAGGCTTCGTTTGGCTACTACTACGCCTTTGTCTTTACCCGCGCTGACAGCGAGACCGACCTCGCCCCGCAGGAAACAGCGGTTGTCGGCGGTACCGCCACCCTCGTTCTCCTCGAAGCGAGAGTCCCAGATGCGAAGCGCGAAATCACCGTCGCCGAGTTCAAGACGGACAAGACCGTCTACGAATTCCTCCCGGTGAACTTCACCGTCTCCCTGAAGAACTCCGGCAATGTCCACGTCGCGCCAAGAGGCAATATCTTCCTCTCTCAAGGGGACGACAAGGACATCGCTCTCCTCGAGCTCAATCCCGGCAAGGGGAGCATCCTCCCGGACTCGGCCCGTGTCTTTGAAGCCGGCTGGAGCGACGGCTTCCCGATTTACGAAGAACGAATCGAGAACGGTCAGGTCGTGCTCGATGAACTCGGGAACCAGACCTACCGGCTCGTCTGGAACTTCGAGAACGCGTCTCACCTTCGCATCGGCAAGTACACCGCCAAGATGCTCCTCGTGTACGATGATGGCACGCGCGATGTCCCGATCGAGGGGGTGGTGAGTTTCTGGGTGATGCCGTGGAGATTGCTCGCTCTCGCGGTGCTGAACTTCGCGCTCATCATCGGTCTCGGTTGGTATGTGGTCAGACTCCGCCGCCGTTTGAAGCGGCTTCAGATTGGGGAGAGCGTTAGCGCACAATAGTATGAAATATCTCCTTCTTCTTTTGCTCCTCCTCCCTTCCCTCGCCTTTGCCCAGGACGGCTCCCTTCGCATCGTCACTTCCCCCCTCCCGATCTCGCTCGTTGCTGAGCCCGGTACGACGGTTTCTACCGAGCTCAAAGTGAAGAATGCTGGAACCGAAGTGGAAACCCTGAAGATCGATATTCTCAAATTCAACGCCTACGAGGACACGGGGAAACCCGCTCTCCATGATCTCGAACCGACCGATGAATTCGCCAAGTGGGTCACGTTCTCCGAGCCATCGTTCACCATCCTCCCCGAGGAGTGGAAGACGGTTACGGCGACTTTCAACGTCCCAAAAGAGGCTTCGTTTGGCTACTACTACGCCTTTGTCTTTACCCGCGCTGACAGCGAGACCGACCTCGCCCCGCAGGAAACAGCGGTTGTCGGCGGTACCGCCACCCTCGTTCTCCTCGAAGCGAGAGTCCCAGATGCGAAGCGCGAAATCACCGTCGCCGAGTTCAAGACGGACAAGACCGTCTACGAATTCCTCCCGGTGAACTTCACCGTCTCCCTGAAGAACTCCGGCAATGTCCACGTCGCGCCAAGAGGCAATATCTTCCTCTCTCAAGGGGACGACAAGGACATCGCTCTCCTCGAGCTCAATCCCGGCAAGGGGAGCATCCTCCCGGACTCGGCCCGTGTCTTTGAAGCCGGCTGGAGCGACGGCTTCCCGATTTACGAAGAACGAATCGAGAACGGTCAGGTCGTGCTCGATGAACTCGGGAACCAGACCTACCGGCTCGTCTGGAACTTCGAGAACGCGTCTCACCTTCGCATCGGCAAGTACACCGCCAAGATGCTCCTCGTGTACGATGATGGCACGCGCGATGTCCCGATCGAGGGGGTGGTGAGTTTCTGGGTGATGCCGTGGAGATTGCTCGCGGGAGCGCTCTTCATCGCCATTTTCTTCCTCATCGGTATGAAATCTACGCTCGGGAAAATTTGGAATCGGCTCTTCAGTCGAAGTAAAGATAAAGCAGCAGGTGGATCATGAGAATTCTCGTTGGGATCTTCATCGGCGTTTTGGTGGCTATCACGGCCGCTCCTCTTTCTGTAGGAGCAGTCGGCTTTACGGTGACACCGATGGTCCAGGAAGTAGTGCTTGATGACGGCGAGGCGGAAGAAACCTACATGGCGACCGTCACCAATGAGACTGGCACACTGGCCACGTTTGAACTCTCGGTTATCGATTTTGGCAGTCTTGATGAGTCTGGTGGAGTCGCATTTCTCGGGGCCACCGGAGATCTCGGGGAAAAATATGCACTCGCCTCATGGATGCAGCCTGAGGCGAGCGAGGTGACGCTTCGGCCCGGCGAGACCCGTTCGATCAAGGTGCGTATCGAGAATCGGGAAACCCTTTCCCCGGGCGGCCACTATGGAGCGCTCGTCTTTAAAAACACATCACTCGCTGTTCCGGATGTCCCGAGCGTCGCGATCAATCAGATATTCTCTTCGCTCGTCCTCGTGAAGAAGACTGGCGGGGCGAAATATGGTCTCGAACTGGTATCGTTTGAGCATGCCGATCACTGGTTTGGCTTTCAGCCAAAGGTCGCTGCGCGCTTCAAGAATCCCGGCAACGTCCACGTTACCCCACGGGGCGAGGTGCGCGTGACCGATCCGGCGGGCCGATTGGTGTATCGCGGGGTTTTGAACGAGGGTTCATCGACTATTTTGCCTGAAACGTTTCGCGAGTACCCGTTCAAGCTGTTTTCTGTCGAGCGGGCCTTTCTTCCAGGGTATTACTCAATCGATTTCAGCTATCGCTACGATGGTCGCGACGAAAAAGACCGTTGGTCAAAGCGTTTCTTGTATTTTCCGCCGCTTTCAATCCTTGTTTTAGGAGGCGCCCTGCTTTCCATTGGGATTTTTATCTGGCGCCGCTGGAAAACGAGCCGTCAGCGGAGTTCTCTCGCCTAGTCTGACCGGTTACAAACCGTCTCGCGTGCTACCATAGCTCTATGGAAGCCGAAATCACCCCTGAATCAGACCAAAAGCCCAAAAGAAAGAATCGTTTTGTCTATGGGACGATGCTTTTTCTCTTGGCCGTTCTCGTGATAGCGTTCCTCTGGTGGCTGTTCCGTCAGCCATCGCAAGGGACGATTACGGTAGCGCCTGCTCCAGAGCGATCCGATCTGTCTGATCCGCAGCATCGTAAACGCTACGAGGGAAAATACATCACTTTCACGTACCCGTACGATTTCAATCGGCGCAAAGAAGTTGAGACTGTCAAATTTCCTTTATTAGAGCGGGTTTATCTCTCGCGAAGCGATATCGAAGGGCGCAAGATCGCCTTCACGGTACAGGACAATACCAGTAATTCTTTTGAAGAGTACTCGAGCTTTCGCATCAGACGGAACGATCCATCGGTCTATACCGAGGAAAAAATCGAACGAAATGGCTTGAATACAGTATTTTTTACAAAAAATAGCAGCGTCTTTGAGACGAGTGCCTTTTTTCACCGAGGAAATCAGGTTGTCGCCATCGTAGTTTCCTCGCCAACGACGCAAAACGGGCTCCGCGAAGAGCTCGAAGCACTTCTTGACTCTTTCGAGTGGAAAGGGGAGTAGAAACTCGGTATGGTCTCTTGACGATGCGGCCGTATTTCCTTTTGCTAGAGCCAATTGCTTTGGTATACTAATGTTGTGTCACAAATATTGCTTCGATGGGTGAACCGAAGTAGGTATTTTCCATTTGTCCGAAAAATATCGGACAGTGTCGTATGTCGTCACCCCAAAAACACAATCCAACATCAACGAATATCTCGAAACAATTCCGCCGACATTCTGTCGGGATGCTTGGATTTTTCTTTCTCACGATCGCAACACTCCTCATCGCGACTGATATCAACGCTGCGACTGGCATCAATCAGCAAATTAGCTTCCAGGGGAAAGTCGTGAATGCGAATGGGACGAATGTCACCAACGGAAGCTATACGTTTGTCTTTCGGCTTTACGACGCGGCTTCCGGCGGGACGCAGCTCTGGACCGATACCGAAACGCTGACCGTTACCGATGGCATTTTTCAGTACAACCTCGGATCGGATACGGTGAACGCGCCGCTTCCGGGTTCCGTTGATTTCAATACCGATAACATTTATCTCGGCATCAATTTCAATTCCGATGGCGAGATGACTCCGCGCGTACACTTTACCGCCGCGCCGTATGCGTTCAACGCAAAGAAGGTCGGCGGACTCACTGTGACGGACACAACGGGTACGCTCACGATTCCGAACAGCGAGACGATTTCATTTGGCGGCTCATTTTCGACGACAGCATCGAACGATATCGCCTTGACGACGTCGGGTGCGACGACGCTCACGCTGCCAACAACAGGGACGCTTGCGACACTTGCCGGTACGGAGACGCTGACCAACAAAACGATCGGCTCGACTGGTCTCGTCTTTTCTGGCGCGACGACCGACATCACGACAGCATCGGGCGAGTCGCTGGTGCTGACTGCAGCGGGTGCAGGGACGATCGATCTTCAGGATGCAGTGACAGCGGACAGTCTCACGCTCGATACGGGCGGCATCACGCTCCAAAATAGCGAGACCATTGGGAATGGTACCGACGATATCATCGCGTTTGCTGGTGCGGGTGGAGCAGACAATACGGACCTCTTTATCGATCTCGACGGCACATCGCCGGTGCTCTACTCGAACACGGATGCGCGCGTTTCAGTCGATGATTTTCTCAACGTCCAGGTCTCTGGCGTCGCTGGCGCAGCGGCAGGGGATATCTGGTACGACAGTGCGGCAAACAAATTCAAGATCAACGAGAACGGGACAACGAAGATCGTCTGTAACACGACCGACCTCGGTTGCGGCAGCGGCAGTTCGCTTGTGGTACGGGAGTCGGATGCTTCGCCATCAGTAGCATCGGTCGGAACGCTCGAATTCGGTCCGGCAACGACCTCGACTGATGAGTTCATCGTTTCTGACGAGACGGGCGGCGTGGCGCGAGTCCGTATCGGCAATCAGGTTGCGATGCTGAATCAGGCTGAAACCGTGACAGGCGGATGGACGTTCAATACAGCTGCGAGCACATTCACAACCGCGATCAATGCGAATGGCGGCCTCACCACTACGACAACCGATCAGAACCTGGCTTTCTCGACGAACGGTGCGGGTGATTTCGTGTTCAGTGTCGACTCGGGGACATTTGTTTCCCTGACCGGCGGCGCAGACGGGACGGGCGCGCTCACCATTGCAGCGGGCGACCTGACGCTTTCGGATGGCGACCTGATCGTCTCGGGAGGCGATGCCAATTTCACGCTCGATGCAGCAGATACGCTCAATGTGTCAAAGACGGGAGCAAGCGCCGGTGATGTCGCAAACATCACGGCGAGCTCGGTGAATGCGATTGATGGCCTGCAACTCGCACTGACGTCGACTGCAGACGCTGGTGGAGATGCTGTTTCGGGACTCGATATCGCCTGGACGGAATCGACCGATGGCGACACGTGGACAGCGATCAACCTCCCCAATACGACGAGTACCAATTCGACGACGCGAGGGCTCGTCATCGGTACGGGGTACGACACCGGTATCTCGGTGGCATCGGGCGGCCTCTCGGCGACCGGTACGATCGTGTTCCCAACGCTCTCGACCAATGGATTCGTGAAGACGACGGGTGGCACCGGAACGCTCTCGGTCTCGGCGGACGTGACCCTGACGACTGACACGGCCGGTAACTACGTGCAGAGCGTTGGCACTTCGGTCCTGACCGGCCTCACGGGCGGCGCGGCTGGTTCCGAGGGCGCAGCACTCACACTCGCACTCGATTATTCGCAGGCGCTCACGGGGGACGTCGGTCTCGCGGCCAATGCTGCCGTCTTTGGCCAGTCTGGACTCGTCTTTGAAGGAAGTGCCGCGGATACGAGCGAGACGTTCCTCGCCGTGACAAATGCGACGGCCGATCGGACCCAGACGTTTCAGGACAACTCGGGTGTTTTGCCACTCGGGACCGCAGGTAATACATTGTTCTTCACGACGTCCGGAGCGACGAACGTGACCTTGCCTACTTCGGGTACGCTCATCTCTCAGGCCTACACCACAGTCCAGGATGAGACATCCGGATTGACGCAGCGCTCGACGATCAATTTCACCGGTGCGGGCGTATCCTGTGCTGACAATGCCGGCTCGAGCCGGACCGACTGTACGATCGCAGGTGGAAGCTCGACGCTCGACAGCGCCTATACGGCGGGCAATACCATCGGGACAGATTCGGGCAGTAATGTCATCATCAACCTGGCCGATGTCGCGACCCCGACTGAGGTAACCATCAATAACCTCGACGCTTCTGGTACCAATGCTCTCCAGATCGATAACTCGACAACCCTCACCAACGCCCTCTTCATTGAGCAGTCGGCGGCGGGTACCCTCACCAACGCCCTCCAGGTCGCAGCCGCCGCTGGTACTATCACGAACGGCCTCCTGATTGCGGACGGTGCCGGTGCGATCACCAACGGCATTCAGCTGACCGGCACATTTACGACAACAATTCTCGACACGCCGTCTCTCGACATCTCGGGTGCGGGTGCGATTACTGGGGCGACGGGGGTTTCCACGACGACGGTGACGGCCTCGTCGACGATTGCGGCCAATGGCGGGATTACCTTCGATGCTTCGACGGATACGGTTGGCGCGTTTACCGCGGCCGGGACGATCGACATGAATGCCAATATCCTAACCAATATTGGGAACACCGGTACCGATTTTGTTGCCTCGACCGGAGCGCTCACGCTTGCCGGGGTGTTGACCGCGAACGGCGGCATCACTCTCGCCTCTAGTCAGACGTTCACTGCCTCGTCGCTTTCCTATATGGACCTCGGGGCGATCACGCACGGGACCACGGCAGTGCAGGGACTCCGATTGCCGCAAGCGGCGAGCGCCTCTCCGTCGTCACCGACTTCGGGCGAAGGCTATCTCGCGTGGGATGCGGGCGGCAATCAGGTTATCTATTATAACGGTTCAGCCTGGGCGACGTTTGGTGCGGGCGGCGGTTATGCGACGATCAAGGACGAATCGACCAGTTTGACCCAGCGCACGACGCTGGCGTTCCTCGGGGCCGGTGTGTCGTGTGCAGACAATGTGACCCAGACCGAGTGTACGATTTCGGGCGGTGGTTCAAGTGACCTCGCCGCGACATATAATGCCGGGTCAGCGGGTAATCAAACCATCACACTCGATAGTGGACAGGACTCGATTATCGTGAGCAACCCGTCTTCTGCAGGCACCGACAGCGCCTTCGCCTTCAAGGTGGAGCAGCTCAACACAGGTATCGATAATGATGCCGTCTCCATAGATAATCGCGGAACTGGGGATGGTCTCCGGATCGACGATGAATCAGGTGACACAACGCCATTTATCGTGGATCAAAATGGTCGTGTCGGGATTATGACAGCCAGTGTCGATACCACAACCAATGCGAAATTGGGCCTGCAAGTAGGGAGTGGAACACAAAGAGGAGACATTAATGTGTATGGGGATGTTAAGACTGAGGGATACGATATTCAGCAAACGTTGACGGGAATTATCGACGTATTTGTTTATGACACTTCCCGAGACACGGATGGTGGTGATTGGAGGAATTCGCGCTATATCCTTCAGAATTCTTGGGCGACAGAAACAAAGGATGATGGCATCGGAGACCCATGTAACATCGCTACCGATGATCGTTGTGGTAGCTCAACCTTTCCGAGAAAGGCTATTCTGGTCACTACAGCAAGCGCGCTTTACATCTTTGATGCTTCTGATAATACGATGTGGATGAAGTTTACGCAGGCGGGTACGTACGCTCTGGGAGCTGATACGAATAATAATCCTTCCGGCGTTGGCGGAGAAAATGGAGTAGTTGTGGTGGGGACCAACGGGGCTTCTGCTACCGGAATGTATGCCTTTGATTTCAAGCAGGATGTCATGTATCGCTACAATGCGACAAATCGTGTTCAGGCAGATGTGAACATTGGAAACAGAAATTCGACGGCAACCTATGCTACTGATGCCAACACAAACTTAGCCATTCTCGATGCCGTGGTAAACGATGTTTCCATCGCAATGCAGACAAGCTCCAATGAAGGGGCGGCAGGTACGCTCATCGCTCCTGTTGACTCTCAAGCAGGCCCAGTCCGAGGTGTGACGCTGATCGCGGCCGCTACCGATACGGGGGTTTCGGTCGTTCACATGGGTCCGAGAGAAGTTTACAGCTATTCAGACGCCACGGGTAACGATTACAACCAAGTGGTGGTTACTAGCCGCGGCCGTATGTATGCAACCAATGAAGCCCTGGCACAGCTTGAAGAATGGAGGAACATCGATAAAGACCCTGCCTCAGAGGTAAACGGGACACCGGATCGAGTCTACGATGAAACAATAGGAAAATCTCCGATCACGACAGGGACAACGCCGACGATGTCTACCTCTCCTGGGGCGCTGGCTGTGATTGAACGTGGCTCGAGTGCGCGTGAGTCAGCGGCAGCAGGACAGATTGACTCTGGAGATATCGTTTTTGTCGGAACAAATCAGGGATTAGCAGAAATTCACACCTCAGGCGGGCTCCTAGTCGCTGCTTCCTGGTCCAAGCTCACTACAACCACAGTGGCTACCCCGTACATGAATGGGGCTGTTCGTTCCGTATTTCTTTTTGATGAAGCAGCAGGGGCCACGAGCGCAGTCAGTGCGATTGGTGCAGGAGCTAATGTTATGGATACGGCCGGAGGTACTTCACCCACCTTTGGTCAGGGAGGGGTCCGTGGTCAGAGTGTTAATTTTAATAACAACTCGTATCTTTGTTCCGATGCGAACATCGATGGGACCTGCGACAATGATACCGACTATAATTTGGGAACGGTATCCTTTACGGTCTCAATGTGGTTTAAGCACGGTGTTACCGCCGCTCTAGATACACTTTTTGATAAGTGTTGGGTGCCCGCTACTCCGGCGGCTACTTCCTGTGCTTGGGGAGGGATGACAGCGTCCGGCGCTATTGCTTTTGGTATCGATGACGATGCTACTTGGACAGTGGGAAGTTCGATGGATGATATGATAACGTCTTCCGCTCTTTACAATGATAATCAATGGCATCATGCCATCTTTACTAATACTGATACGGATATTTGTTTGTACATAGATGGCCGTCAGGCGGTGGCTTGCGACTCTAGCCTTACAGCGACTGCTACTCTCGAGCTCGGGGCGGCAGCGGTCACTATCGGCGGAACATGCTCGGGAGCGAACTGTGTTACGGGCACAAACTTTTGGGATGGATCAATAGATGATTTTACCTGGGACTCGAATGCCGGTACGACTGCGGCGGGACTTACCGCCCAGAGTGCCAACAAGATGTATTTGGATGGACGCGCGCATCTTATTCGTCCGGCTACGACCGTAACAGACGCAACTACTTTTACGTCCACTACCATTGGTGATTCGGGGGAATCCTATATAGAAGGCTCTTATGTTGGGCTGGTGGTAGAACTGACGGGCGGGACGGGTTCGGGACAAACTCGCACTATTATTTCCAATACAGCGACTACCCTTACTGTCTATCCGGCTTTCAGTGTTACGCCAGATGCAACCACCGACTATCGAGTCAGTCCGGCGAAGATTTATGGTACATCCAACAGTGTTACGGCGATTGGTGTCGATTCGCCAACCAGTCTCAATAAAGTGCGTAAAGTGTACGTTGGAACCAGTGATGGCTCAGATGGGGGCGCCATTACTACGTTTACTAATGCAGGAGCGGGTTCAATCAAGACGGAGGTAATCCATTCAAACGCTGGTTATGAGAGCGATGATCTAGGTTCAGACTGGACCGGAACAGATGCTGATGATATTAGTGCAATCGGTTCCTATTCAGATACGCTGGTGTTTGCAAATGGTGCTTTCTTCCGAACGCAAAGAAGAGATATTAGCCTGAAACAATTGCAGACCGACATGTTTGGTGCTTTTGAAGATGTGCGCCAGCAGCTGGTGGCGTCTGGACTTTTTGGTGCTACACAGGACGTGCTCGGTCTCGGGCAGGGCGCCGACCTCGCTGAGCGCTACTATTCTGATGAATCGCTCGAAGCTGGAGAAATTGTTGCAATTGACTCCTCAAAAGAAGCAGGGGTCAAACGGGCCGTAACCCGTTATCAACGGGACGTACTCGGTGTAGTTGCTACAAAACCGGGAATTATATTGGGATCTGATGCTTCAAATGCCTACCCAGTTGCGTTGGTCGGTCGTGTACCAGTCCGCGTGACAAATGAGAACGGCCCTATCTATGCAGGAGACAGGATTACGGCATCTGCCACACCGGGATATGGTATGTATGCCAATCAAGCCGGAAGAGTAGTTGGTGAGGCTCTGGCGGATGCGGGCGATTGGGTTGTGTGCGCTGACAGTGATCCGAATCTCGAACATCCCAAGCTCTGTACAACGGTGATGGTCTTTGTGAATCTGTCAGACTACTATGGTCAACCAGTCGAGCTCGCGATGGCAGAGCGAGACGCAGCTACTGAAGCAGATGCACTCGAAACAGCAGCTGGAGATGAAGAAGTCGGCCTCACTAGTGACGGTGCTTCGGTTCGGCTCGCGACCGCCGCTCCTACCCGTGAGGAAAAACTCCTCGCTTTCCTCCGCGAGATCCGGGACGAACGGGCGAAGAGTAGCGCCGCCCCGTCCGAAGTCTTCACTGATCGGGTGGCGGCATCGAGCGAGGTTGTGACCCCGCGTCTTATCGCCGATGAGATTTGGGCGAAGAGTATCAAAGCCGATAGTATCGAGGGCCTCGCCATCTACACGAACCGTATCGCCAGCCTCGAGGCGAAATATGCCGGCCTCGTCCCGGATACTGAGTCGACCGCAGGTGATGTCGAAGTAGCGAACGAAAAGACGCTTCTCAATCTCGAGCAATTCCAGGTAGGGAGTATCGCGGTCGCCTTCGACGCGAACGTACTCGGCAAACTCTCGGTCACTGGCGCCCTCCGGGTGATTGATGCAGCCGAATTCCAGGGCAAGACGACATTTGCCAGTCTCGTTTCTTTCCTCTCGGACACCGTGTTCCGTGGCAAGGTGGCATTTGAAACGGCGCCGACCTTTGGTGCCGACACTGCTGGCTTTGCCACGATTGAGAAAGGTCGGAAGAAAGTCCGCGTCAATTTCACCGAAGCCTATGAAAAGCAGCCGATCGTGACGGTGGCACTGACTCGCGATATCTCGCCGCTCCTCGATGAAGACGCTGATGACGATCTCCGCGCAGATATCGCTGCGGTTGAGAAGGACTTCGCCGAAACCCTCTTCGAAGCCGGCATCCAGTACCTCGTCACCGAGAAAGACCAGTCGGGCTTCACTATCCTCCTCTCAAAGGACGCGCCGACTGACCTCTCGTTCTCGTGGGTCGCCATTGCTGTCCGAGGAGCCAGAACATCCGAATCCGGCAAGGCCGAAGAAACAAAGAGCGAGGAATCGATTGACCCTCCAGTCGGAACCCCACCTACCCCGGCGTCATCGTCGGTAACTCTGCCAGGCGAAGAGGTATCTCCAGCGCCCGATCCGCCGACAGTGAGTGAGCCAGTCGACACAGTCACGCCAGCCCCAACGACGACCTAAAACCCTCCATCCGGAGGGTTTTTCGTTATAAATTCGGAGCGGCTCCTTGAAAAGGAAAGGCTTGTTAGAGGGATTTATGCTAAAATATCCCCATGAAATGGAAGGTTTTTTCCGCTATCCTGGCAATTTTTGGAATCGGCCTTATCGGTGGATATGTGTTCCATGATGTTTGGAATGCGGATAACCAGAGTGTCCCAACACTGGAAAGCCAATCCAAACAGATCCGTGACATGGAGGGCTATGCGTACACTAATCCGCTCCTGGAGTGTGAAGTCGCTGAAGGTGCACTGAACGCGAGAAAGGAGAACTTTCGCGATGATCTCGAGACGCACATCAATCAAATAAATAAAGAAAGAGGCCTATCGGAAGTCGCTGTGTATTATCGCGATCTGAACAATGGTCCGACGTTTGGTGTTGACGAACAGGGCGAGTTTTTCCCAGCCTCACTTCTCAAAGTTCCTCTCATGATGGCGTATTATCGCTGGTCAGAACAAGACCAGGCCGTTCTTTCTAAAAAAATTTCTTTTAACAAACCATACGACTTTGGAGTATCAGTTGTAATACAACCAAGAGAAAATCTTCAGTCGGGGATGGAATACACCATCGAGGAGCTTATTAACCGCATGATCCGCTACTCAGACAACCAAGCCACTCATCTACTGGTACAACATCTTCCACAAGAAAAAATCACCAGTCTTTTTAAAGCCATTGGTGTTGGCGATGATGTAATACGGGATGGAAGGGCAAAACTTACTGTTAAGGAGTACTCAGGGTTTTTCCGAATCCTCTTCAACAGCTCCTATCTTTCCCGAGAGAACTCCGAAAAGGCCCTCAGGCTTCTTGCCTCGACTGATTATAATGATGCGCTCCCGGCGGGTGTCCCAGCTAGCGTCGCAGTTGCGCACAAATTTGGCGAAGCGGGAACTGAAGACGTTGAGCGACAGCTTCACGACTGCGGTATTGTGTATTTTCCTGATCATCCTTATCTCGCCTGCATCATGACACGTGGAAGGGATGTGGAGCAGCTCAAAGATTCTATAGTCAGCATCTCCCGCTTCATCTACGACAAGATCGACGAGCAGTACTAGGAGTCGTACTCGGACTGCTCGGAATTTGGTATACTAGGGTCATTGCTATGCCACGCATCACAAAAACCAATACCCCGACAACGGTGAGCACCGATGCTGGGCAGGGGAAAGCCCTGCCGATTATTGTTGTCCTTTCGTCACTTCTCCTCGTAGCGCTTTCGGTCGCGGGCTATTTCTACTATCAGTATCGCCAGTCGCCGAAAGTCCAGAGTGCCGAGGAGATACAGAACCTGAAAGAAGAGATCGGTGCCATATTCGAGCTTCCGACCGATGAGGAGCCGACGCTCGCGACCGTGACTGATCGGGAGAAGCTCGCCGAGCAGCCATTTTTCCAGAAGGCCGAGAACGGCGACAAAGTGCTCATCTACTCGACTTCTGGCCGGGCTGTCCTCTACCGTCCGAGTGTGAAGAAGATCATCGACGTGACGAGTGTGAATGTGGCGAAGCCGGCCCCAGACGTCCCTGTTGAGACAGCTCCGAGTACGCCAACGGAAACGCCGGCAGCAGCATCAACACCAGCGATCATCCGAGTCGCGCTCTATAACGGTTCGACCGAGGTGGGCGTGACGAATCCGGTAGAAGCCACGCTCCGTGCAGCTGTTTCCAATGCTGCAGTTGTGACCAAGGAAAAGGCCGCCAAGTCTGATTATGCCAAGACCATCGTGATCGACCTTTCTGGCGCCAATGGAGCTGCCGCACTTTCAGTCGCGAGCGCGGTCGGCGGCGAAGTCGGGAGCCTCCCGGAAGGGGAAAAGGCCCCGGCTGATGCAGATATTCTCGTTATCGTCGGCAACGACAAATAGCTATCGTATACTAGAGCCGCCCACGGGCGGTTTTCTGTTTGGTGGAATGATAGAATGGGGGTAGAATAGAGCGCTCCTGAGAGCCCCACATATATGAGTACTACGACCGAAGACATCAAATCCCGCCTGAATATCGTTGATATCGTAGGCCAATACGTGAAGCTCCAGAAAGCCGGGAGCGCCTGGAAGGCGAATTGCCCGTTCCACCAGGAGAAAACGCCGTCGTTCAATGTGAACGAGGAGCGAAACATGTGGCACTGTTTCGGCTGCGGCAAAGGGGGCGACGTGTTCGCATTCGTCATGGAGATCGAAGGACTCGAGTTTCGCGAGGCGCTGAAACTTCTCGCTGAGAAAGCCGGCGTCGAGCTCCCTGAGTACCGGAGTGATGGCCGGGCTATGGCGGAAACGAAAGACCGGGGGCTCGAGATCCTGGAGCTCGCGACCAAATTCTACGAGAAGCAGCTCTGGGACAGCGAACGCGGCAAAGCGATGCTCGCCTACCTGCATGATCGAGGACTTTCGGATGAATCGATCCGTACCTATCGCCTCGGCTATGCGCCGGAGGGCTGGCGATTTATCCTCGAGTTTCTGATGAAGCGTGGCTATGCGGCCGACGAAATCGAGCGAGCAGGACTCGTCATTAAAAAATCGAAAGAAGAGCCCTCCTCTAAAAGCTATCAGCTAAACGCTAGCAGCTCCCATTACGACCGCTTTCGGGACCGCATCATGTTCCCGATTGGGGATATCCTTGGACGGACGATTGGTTATTCGGCACGCGTCGCCCCCGGAGGTGACGAGTCACAGGCGAAGTACATCAATACTCCCGAGACAAATCTGTACCACAAGAGCCGGGCGCTCTATGGACTAGCGCTTGCCAAGCAGGCGATCAAGGATGCGGGGAGGGTCATACTCGTCGAGGGAAATATGGATGTCATCGCGCTTCACCAGGCGGGACTCGCCAATGTTGTCGCGGTCTCTGGGACGGCGCTGACCATCGATCAGCTGACTATCCTGAAGCGTTACGGAAAGAAGCTGTCGCTCTTTTTCGACATGGACAAAGCGGGCCAGGCAGCCGCGTGGAAGAGCGCAACCATCGCTTTTGGTCTCGACTTTACGGTCGAGGCGGTGGCGCTGTCGAGCGGCAAGGACGCGGCCGACATGAATCGTGAGAATCCGGACCTGC
>CAZTYU010000013.1:0-1545 GCA_964617535.1 uncultured Bdellovibrionales bacterium
GCTTGTCGATCACCTCGTCCTTGCTCGTCGCCTTGTAGTCGACCACGATGAACTCATCGCGCGAATTGATCCAGAGATCGTCAATCGCTCCCGTGATGATAAGATTGGTCGCGAGGTGATGGTGCTGGACGCCCTGGAAATTCTCGCGCCAGATATCGAGGTTTTCGTGCGCCGCAGGCCGTGCATCGACGCCATACTTTTCGAGGAGCGGATGCTGCGTCGAAGCAGCGCGATGGATGTCGAATTCTTTCTTCAGGAGCGTATCGACGGCCTTGTTCAGGTTGAAAGGCGGACCCTGCGGCTGCCCGACCCCGAGCCGCCGGTCGATATAGAAGCAGCGTGGACACGAGAGGAAAAGTTCAAGCTTAGAACGCGAGAGCTTGAACGGGGTTTCGCCCTTCGGATCAAAGATATTGCGGGAGCGGAGAACAGCCATATAGTACTTCACAGTATACACCTATGAAAAAACCGGCCAGGAAGCAGTTGCTCCCCGACCGGTCTCTCGATAGCCCATTGGCCTAGGCCGTGGCGCGCTTCGGGATCTTCTTGACCGCCCTCTTGTAGCCAGCCGTCCGTCGGGTCTTCAGGCCCGGCGCCACGATGGTGATGAACTTCGCGGACTCGAGCCGCGCACCGCCGGTGTCCTCGCGCTTCCAGTAGCCGATGATGACGCGGCTGTCCTGGACTTCCATCGAACGGATGAGCCGCATCGTCCGGAGGTCAGGTACTTCCCAGACATCGTGCGTCCCGCCAGCGGTGTCTTCCTGGGCCTCATGCCAGGTGTTGTCGGCAATGCCGCGTTCGTTCAGGTAAGCGCTGATGCGCTGATTCGCTTCGTCGGTCTTGGGTTCGACGAAGAATTTCGTCCTTGGCTTGTCTGCCATGAAATGCCTCCGGGTAGTTGGGAAACAACGGGAAAAACAGTGCTGCTACCATAGCACAAAACGCCGAAAAATCAAGGGTGGGCCGCAGGTGGGACAACCACCATTGCCTTACGGCCAGCCGTGATTGGTAGATGCTTCCCGGTCGGATACTCGCGAATGGCATCAAAGAGCGTCTCTTCTGGATAATGGTAGTCCTCGCCCTTTCGCGTCCCGGGATCATTCGTGACAAATTCCTTTTTTAGTTCATCGTATCCCGTCACGACGAGCATATGCTGGAGCGGCCCGGGCGCCGTAAAGTTGGGATTGCCGAGCAGACGGCCATTCGTCGGCACAATGACGAGCCCCTCAGCGGTTGCCAATCGGAGATCGCTAAGGGAAAAATCATACACGATACGATAATCAGTAATGCCGAAATATCCTTTGAGCAGAACCTCCGCCGTATCGCGGGCATTCGTATCAATCCCTTGGCCGATTTCTTTTTCTTGGTACCGAGCCATGGCGACGAGCTCCTGCTTCGCCGTGTCTTTCGTATATGTTTTTCCGGTTCGCCAAGCATGCGCCATGAGCACCGAGGCTTCCTCGCAGCCGTTCTGGAATTCGCTTTTCCCCCACTCGCCCGTCGGCGCTTGGGAAATGAACGAGATGTCTGGCCAGATCTTGG
>CAZTYU010000013.1:1645-32999 GCA_964617535.1 uncultured Bdellovibrionales bacterium
CCCCACTCGCCCGTCGGCGCTTGGGAAATGAACGAGATGTCTGGCCAGATCTTGGGCACGGCTGATTCCTTTGCCGGAGTAACGATGGGAGGCTCTGGCATTTCGGCAATGCTACGCGTTTCCTGAGCGATCGGCGGTTCGGCAGAAGGCCGGTCAAAGGTCATCCCCTCATCGGCCCGTTCGGCAAAGTGCTCTGTAGTAAAGAAAAATCCCCAGCCGATGACGGCTGTGGCTAGGACTACGCTGGTGATCGTGCGAAAATTCATGCCTCCATCCTAGCATTAAAAAAAGAAGAGTCCCTGCCGCGCGATGCGTAGTAGGGACCAGAACACCGACCGATCGGGATTACCGCACATGCTTGCGCACCTCCGTCCAGAGCCGGAGACCGTGCTCCTCGGAATCCGTCACCGCAAAGACGTGGCGATATCCATGACCTTCGCGGCGATACAAGAGCTCGATCCGAGCGATGCCGCTGTGCCTGCCGCGGGGCGGGCCGATCAGGCAATGATCCATCACGAAGCCGCGATCCTGGCCCGGGTGATGATGCCTCTGGACGAGGGCCATGACGGCAGCGCTGATGCGCTCGACATAGAGCGCGAGCGGCTCATCGCCCGAGCGCGGGTCCTCGAGCGGAACGCCATACATGCCCGGTGCCGGGCCGAGTCTTGACTGAGGGGATTTCATGGAAAACCTCCATTCTTGGGTTGAAAAAGAAGCACCCCGAAAGTAGCATTGAAACCACTGATTGTACAGTTTTAGCGGCGACGGCCAAAGTGTCGCGTTCCCGGACGGCTCGCAGGCCGAGAACCGGCACGGCGGACGCTCCGGACAGGACGCGGTTCCCCCTCGGGGACCGTGCCCCCGGCTATCGGAAGCGTGATACGCATGAGCCGCTCGATATCGCGGACATTGCCTTTCTGATCAGGGGTCGCAAAAGAGATAGCGCGTCCATCGCGACCGGCGCGAGCGGTACGGCCGATACGGTGAACATAGTCCTCGGCTTTCTCTGGGAGATCATAATTGATAACGACCTCGATGCCCGAGACGTCGATGCCGCGCGCGGCGATGTCGGTCGCCACCATGACGCGGTAACGCCCCGCCTTGAAACCAGAAAGTGCTTCTCGGCGCTGGCTGAGCGAGCGGTTCGAGTGAATCTCCACCGCGCTGTGGCCTTTGTTCCGGAGCGACAGAGCGATGCGCTTCGCGATGAATTTGGTACGCGTGAAAACAAGCACGCTGCCGGAGTATTCGCCGAGCAGTTTGAGCAAGAGGTCGAGCTTCTCCATGTGCGGCACGAAGAAAAGTTCTTGAGCGATCTTCTCCACCGCTGTGCCCGGAGGGGCGACTTCGACACGGGTCGGGATCGAGAGATACGACGTCGCGAGACGGACGACCTCGTTCGGCATCGTCGCGGAAAAGAGCATCGTCTGGCGCTCCTTCGGCACGTGCTTCACGACTTCGGCGATCTGCGGTGCAAAACCCATATCGAGCATATGGTCAGCCTCGTCGAGAACGAGAATGCGGACGCGATCGAGCTTCACCGTACGCTGGCCAAGGTGATCGTTGAGCCGGCCCGGGGTCGCGATGATGACATCGGGATTGGCCCGGATCTGACGCTTTTGCTTTTCCATCGAGTCACCGCCGATGAGAACCGCTGTGCGGATGCCGAGCTTTCGCCCGATGCGCTGGATGGTCTCGTCGACCTGGAGCGCGAGTTCGCGGGTCGGGAGGATGACGAGTCCCTGCCGCGTCCGGTCTTCGAGGATACGGCCGATCATCGGAACGCCGAACGCGAGCGTCTTGCCGGTACCCGTCTGAGCGATGCCCATGATGTCCTTCCCCGTGATGGCGATCGGGATCGAACGTTCTTGGATCGGAGTAGGCGTGACAAACTTCTCTCCATCGAGGACAGCGAGGAGACCTGGGGCGATACCGAGATGATGGAAACTCATGCGAGAAAGATTAGTGCTGAAATCAAGCTATCTTGGCACGCTTTGGCCGTTTGGTCAAGAGAAATGCCTTTTTAACCGGCTCTATTCCCAGATTTTGAGCCACTTTCCGAGGTATTCGACGACGACATAAAGGAAAAAGACGTAGCCGACCACGCCAGCGATCAGCGTCACGAGTATGCCGTTCACGATACGATTGCGCTCACGCTTGGCCTGATCGAGCGTGCAGATCCCCTGTCGCCTGAGATGGTAAAAATACGCGAGGCCGAGGGCCAAGAGTCCAGCCAATCGGAAATACCATTTGTATTCGCCATAAAAGGTATCCGACAGCGAGGCCGCAAAACCAATCGTCGAAAGTCCGAGGAGAACTAGAATAACGGGCGAGAGGCAGCAGAGGGACGCGATGATGACCGGCAGGGAGGCGATTTTCAGTATCTCCTTGAATCGCATAGGCTATGACTGGAGAAGTAGCGCGATCCGATAGCTCGCAAGCGCCACGAGTGCCGAAAGCACCGTTCCCCAGGCGAGATCGACGAGCGTCACGGTCACCGGCCAGTCACGGACGGTCGCGAGATTGGTCAGATCGTATGTCGCATACGTCATGAAACCGAAAAGCGCGCCATAGAGAAGCGCTCGTTTCCATCCGCCCTCAGCGAGCGCCGGCGCAACCGCAAAGAACATGACACCGCCGATAAAAAGGAGATAGAAGAGAATAGCGGCAGTCCAGTTGAATTCTGTACGGAGGAGAAAACCGATCTCTGCACGATAGAAATCCCTGGCGAAAAATCCCAGCCAGAGCATATCGATCGCGAAAAAGACCGGCACAGTAAGAAGATAGAGTTTGACCCAGAGAAGCGCATTCATAGATTGGCTTCAGTATAGCACTCGAAACGCTAGCGGATGGCCCGGGCGACTGCCGAGGTGACGCGTTTGTCGAACGTGTTCGGGATGATATTGCCGGCCGTCGGCTTCGCGACGAGTGCGGCGAGGTTCCTCGCTGCTTTGACGAGCATCGCGTCGGTGATTTTCTTCACCTGGTGATCGAGCGCGCCGCGGAAAATGCCCGGGAAGCCGAGCGAGTTATTGATCTGATTGGCGAAATCCGATCGCCCAGTCGCGACCACGCGCGCACCAGCGGCGAGCGCCTGCTCCGGCATAATTTCCGGCACCGGATTGGCGAGGGCGAAGATGATCGCGTCTTCAGCCATAGTGCGCACATGATCCTCGGTCAGAAGTCCGCCTTTGGAAACGCCGATGAAAACGTCGGCTCCAGCAATCGCGGTCATGAGGTCGCCGTCGATCCCATCCGGGTTGGTCCGCGCCCGGAGCGCCTGTTTGTGCTGGTCGAGATCCGTGCGGTTGGGACCCAGGATGCCGCGGCTATCGAGCATAACAATATTCTCCACGCCGTAGAGAAGGAGGAGTTCAGCGATCGCTTGACCCGCCGCCCCGGCCCCCGAGATGACGACCCAAACCGATTCTTTTTTCTTCTTCACGACGCGGAGCGCGTTGATGAAAGCCGCGAGGACCACCATCGCCGTCCCATGCTGATCATCGTGCATGACCGGGATGTCGAGCTCAGCCTGGAGCCGCCGTTCGATCTCGAAGCAGCGCGGCGCGGCGATGTCTTCGAGATTCACGCCACCGAAACCGGGCGCGATCCGTTTCACCGTCTCGACGATATCGTCAGTATCCTGGGTGGCGAGCACGATCGGGAACGCGTCGACGCCCGCGAGCGATTTGAAGAGGAGCGATTTCCCCTCCATGACCGGAAGCGCCGCCTCGGGACCGATGTTACCGAGACCGAGGACCGCCGAACCGTCGGATACGACCGCGACCGTGTTCCCCTTCATCGTGTACTTCGCCGTTTCTTTCGGGTATTTCGCGAGATGGCTCGATACCGCACCAACGCCCGGCGTGTAGACGACCGCGAGGTCCTCTTTATTCGTGACCGGGACCTTCGGCGTAACCGCTACCTTGCCGCGAAGCTTTTTGTGCAGCGCGAGCGCGAGCTTGGCATAATTCTTTTTGACGGTCTTTTTCGTAGCCATATCTGGAGAGTTAAAAATTTTGATGCCTTCCCATTCTACCTGCTCAAGAGAAAAAAAGCAGGACTCCCAAAGTCGGAAGCCCTGTCGGTGACACGGGCAGACCAAGGATCACTTGATCCCGTAGCCGCCCTTGATGTCGATGATCTCGCCGTGGTGATAGCTCCCCAGTTCGTCGCTCGAGAGCGCGACCACGAAACGAGCGATCTCAACCGGCTCAGCCTGGCGCGGGATGAGGCTCTTGGCCATCTCTCGCTCCATGTCTTCCGGCGGCACCGTCTCGTTCATCTTGGTCCGGACCCACGCCGGTGCGACGCCATTCACGTTGATGCCGTACGGCGAGTACTCGATCGCGAGATCCCTCACGAGCGACTCCTGACCAGCCTTCGACGCGTTGTACGGCGCCGAGTAGGGTCCAAAGGTGATGCGTCCATTGATGGACGTCACGATGACGATATAGCCGGGCGTCCCCGTCTCCTTCATGCGGTTGCCGAGTTCACGGCCCGAGACGAAAGCGCCGACCAGGTTCACATCGAGCGTCTTGCGCCACAGGTCCGGCATCTGCTCCTGGAAGTCGAGGTCGGGCGACATGGCGATGAAGTCGGCTGCCGCGTAGATCTCTTGCCCGATTGCCTCCACGGCACCGGCGAGCATCGCGCGCATCGGTTCGAAATCCGAGCGGTCATGATGAGCGACGTGCACCTTCACACCCTTCGCGCGGAGCGTTTCGGCGAGCGCCTCCACTTCGGCCTGCTTGCTGCCGAACGTGAGCGTGAGTGCTGTGACGCCCTTGCGGACGTATTCGTGAGCGGCGGCGGCACCGATGTCACTGCTCGCACCCAGGATGAGGACGTGTTTCCCTTCAAGGTACTGTTCCATATTCGTGTTCTCCTAGTGTTGATGAGGCGGTTCGTTGAACCGAAAATAACTCACCTTCGTATTATACCCCCGGGGGGTACTAGAGTCAAGGGGACAAAAAAGGCCCGTCTGGGGGCCTAGTCCTGAGCGCGGATGCGGAAGATACGGTCGTCGAGCGGCGCGGGTTTGCCGCGGCCGTCGCGGTTCGAGGTCGTGAAATAGATATTGCCGTCCGGTCCCTCCACCACCGCACGGATGCGGCCGAGCGAAACTTCGCGGAGCTTGCCGTAACTTGCAACCTTTTTCGGATCATTCGTATCGAGCCGGATCCGCATGAGCCCCTCACCTTTGAGCGCTCCGAAAAAGAGATTGCCTTTCCACTCAGGAAACACTTTACCCGAATAAATCATGAGCGAGCCGGGCGCCTCGGCGGGCGTATAGGTAAGGAGCGGCGGGATCATCCCTTCGCGATTCTTTTCATGCGAGACGACCGGCCAGCCATAGTTACCACCGCGTTCGATCACGTTCACTTCATCCCCGCCCGCCGGCCCGTCGATGATCGATGGTCCATGTTCGGTCTCATAGAGGAGCGAATTCTCCGGATGCCAAGCGAGACCCTGCGGGTTGCGATGTCCATAGGACCAAACAACGCTCCCGGAAAACGGATTGTCGGCCGGGATCGTCCCGTCGCTATTTATCCGGAGGATCTTGCCAGCGAGCGAGCTCGTTTCCTGAGCGAGCCGCTTGTCGGTCGCATCGCCCGTGGAGATATACAGTTTTCCGTCGGGCCCGAACGCGATCCGGCAGCCTGAGTGATACTGCGCGGCCGGGATGCGGTCGATGACGACAAACGGGCTCTCGAGCTTTTCGCCAGCATCGACGAAACGCATCACTTTCACCCAGAGTTCCGCGCCATCAGCATATGCGACCGCCGCGTAGAGGAAACGATTTTCCGAATAGGCCGGATCAAGCGCGAGCGACATGAGCCCGTCTTCCCCTTTCTCGATAACTTCACTGAACACATGAAGCGGCTTCTCGCGGAGCTCGCCCCGCTCGAGGACACGGATCTGTCCGGGCCGCTCCGTGACGAGGATCCGTTCGGGCGACGTGAAAACGAGATCCCAGGGGGTGTCGAGACCGGAAGCGATCGCGTCGATTTCGAGGGGCGGATTCCGATCCGGCGTCCGTTCACCGGTGTCCGGCGCATCCCGGATGATCGGGGCATCCGAAATGACCGGCTTATTATCGATAAAGGTGACCTCTTGTCCCGGATCCGTCGCGACCTCGAGCCAATTGAACCAGTACACGCCGACAAAGAGTCCGGCCGAGAGCAGGAGAAAGAAAGTGTACGTGAGAAATCGCTGCATGATTTTGTATTGATGCCTCTAGTATACCATCCGGAGGAGTGTTGACGATTCCGAAAAAGTGCTATACTCAGGGCGGAAAGCCTTCAGAACGGTCCCGCGAAAAATTGAAACCCACCTGGTACTCAGGGAAATGATTTTTCCGACACTATCATTTTTGGGATTCAGCCGCGAGCGCCTGCATTGAGGGCTTTTCATTCAAATAAAAGCAGATTGGCGCATCCGCGCTTTTTTTGTTGTAAAATCGTACCTCACCCTAAAGCGTGCGGCTATCATACGCCCAGTGTAGGATCGCTTGGCGCTGCCTGGGCCGGCACGTTCGATCGCCGCGACGGCAGTGCGTCACCAGCTGGGCAATATGCCGTGCAATCGCGCGCCAGCGGCGGATCTGCCGCTCGTCCTCGCCAGGCATCCGCCGGCCCAAATAGTAGCGGCAGTACCACTGGAACCAGCCGCGCGGATCATCCGGATGGATCCATCCCTTTGCCCGCCAGACCGAGAGCGGCTGCGATGCGTTCACGCCAAAGTAGTTGAGCGACGGATCATGCCGCTCGGGGCAGAGTTTTGCCTGCGTGAACCAGCTCGCCGGAAATTCGTCCCGGCAATCGGTCATGTACTTGCCGCCGAAGACCCCGAGCGCGAGCATCTCGGATGGCGAGAGGTCCGGCTTGAAGTCGGGGTGGAAATTTTTCCCCACCGGCTCGCTGCAGACGTACTGGTACCCCTCTTGCATCCGGTCGTTCACGCTGATCACTCGATGCTGTTTCGTCATATTTCGATTGGCATTCATCGTCATTACCCTATCACTGCTCGCCGCCCTTTTCAATCAGCGCGAAACCCCGTAGTCTGAAGACGCTCATCACGCACCGCACTATGAACCCTACTCCTTCAGCCGCTCAGACGGCGCCGACGGCCAAGCGCCCGCTCCTCGAGCGGATCGCGCTCGCTGCGCCGCGCTATATCGGATCGCCGGTCTCGCTCGTCCTGCATTCTGTTTTCTTCGTCGGTATCTTTGCGCTCCAGTGGGCTGGCTATACGTTCGAAGAAATCATGCTCATCCTGACAACAGTCGTGTCGCTCGAGGCCATCTACCTCTCTATCTTTATCCAGATCACGGTCAACCACCAGGCACGGAAACTCACCGAGGTGAGCGAGGATGTCGAGGAAATTAGCGAAGACGTAGAGGAAATCAGTGAAGACGTGGAAGGGATCTCCGAAGACGTGGAAGAAATCTCGAAAGACTTGGATGACATCCAAGAAGACGTGAAAGAGATCAGCGAGGATGTCGAGGATCTCGGCGAAGAAATCGAAAAGGACGACAAGGAATACACTGCTGACCGCACCCACGATATCCAGAAAATCACCCACATCCAAGGAGCGCTCGAAGAGCTCCTCCGCGAAGTGAAGGCGATGAAAGACGGCCGCTAGCGACCACTATCAGTCCTGAAAATCCGGATCGTGATCAAAGCGCGCCGTCCAGGCCGCATAGCTCACGAGAACATAGAAGACGATCGTCACGACGAGAAACGCGATGTACTGCTCATGCTCCATGCTGTCTGTCCCGGTCAGCCAGAGCGTCACGACATAAGCAAAAAGCGGCATCACGATATCGGATGCGACGTTCACTTTGGCCTCGCGGATACGGAGGCGCATCTCGACGAATTCCCACAGGATCGCCACGATGAGGGTCACGAAGAACAGCGGCAGGGCCGGGAAGCCAAATACGCGCCCGATAAGCGCGATGAGCGTCCCAAGGAGAAAATGCGGCATCGACCAATAGTCGATCGAATGCCGAAGGCGCCGAGTAAGCGCGTATTTTCGCAGCATAGCGGAAGCCAAGGGTGGTGTGCCGATGGAAAACGTCTAGGCAGCCGGATTCGCAGGCGGCGTGGACTTGGGGGTTTCGCCGGGTTTCACCGGGCAGGTCGAGAATCCGAGGAGCGTATAGAGCCAGCAGGTGCCGAGGACACCGGTCGCAAACACGACGAGACCGAGGATGCCCCACCACGACTGATGATCATACCCGTACCACATGAGAAAGAGTCCGACGAGCACGCGGATGACCCGATCAGCCGTCCCAACATTCTTTGTAAGCATAGTTTTTTATTGACGGATTACACATCTAGTATACCCCTTTCCGATATCAACCGCGATTGAGCCAGGTGATGGAAAACTGGAGCAGGGAAGCAAATGAGACCCAGGCGAGGTACGGCAGATTCGCATAGGCTACCCAGGGAATATGGTGACGAATTACGGAAAGCGCCCAGACAAGCGTGACCCAGATGAAGATGATATCGAGTGCGGCCAGCCAATTGTTCCGGAGTCCGAACTGGATCGGCGTAAAGACCAGATTAAAGAGGAGATTCAAGAGAAACGGCAGCAGCACCATGAACCCGATACGTCCTTGGAAATAGCGCAGGGCAACCGTAAAAAAACTGACTGCAATCACGATATAGAGTACGGTCCAGACCGGTCCAAAAAGCCACTCGGGCGGTGCCCAAGACGGCTTCATGAGCGCAGCGTACCAATCAGTCGCGGAGGACATAGGTATAACTCTTTAAATCAGATAAGTTTCAACCGAACAGTAACTGTTTGTCCCTCGCGGATGCCCTCGGTCTGACGGACCTTGGCCTTCAGCGCGAGGAGATAGGGACCCTCTTTGGTTGGAAAGAGTGTCGTCCGCCACGTGGTATCCCCTAGCATTGCCTCCACCGGAACGTACTGGAAACCGACTGTTTTCGTCCGTGCCGCCCGGATCGCTGCCGTCGTCACATCATCGATGTAGACGAAATACCAACTTGCCGGTTCGACCGTGTACCGGACGACTTTCCCCTGGATTTGGAATAGCTTCTTTCCCGCCATACGTTTACAGTCTACACCATCATTGTCCGCCAGAACTTCTCCGCCAGGTTGGCGAAACGTCCGACATGACCGGCCGAGAGAAAGAGAATGGCGCCGTAGACGGCGAGATTGATCAGCTTGTCGTCGGAAAAAAGTTTCAGTGCGCTACCGAGCGCCTTGTTCGGGATGAATGGCGTCCCATGGAAATTCACGGCCGCATACAGCTCGTCGAGGATGAGGTGCCCGACATAGCCGGCCATCATCGCGACGGCGAGCACGAACGCCTCCATGTCCGTGAACGCGAAATGTACTGCCAGAAAAAATGTAACCAGTCCCGCGAGGAGCGCCGCCGGCAGCGAGTGGGCCATGCCGCGGTGCCGGGTGAAGCGTTTGAAGATCGCGCCGAGGACGAGGTAGACGAAACCGAACGCGCCAGCCGCCCACAAGGCGACGCGAACGAAGTCTCCGGGCGTCTCTTGATAGGCCGACGATCCGGTGAGCGCGGCCGCCACGACGGCAAACGATCCGAATGAGACATGGAACGGAATGCCTGAGTCGGAGTCCATATCCGGCAGGACCGATCCGAGTACGGCCGCGACAAAAACGACCAAGAGAAAACTCGGTGCATCGAGCACCGCGAGCGAAATCAGTGCTCCGCCACCGAGGATGCCCGACGCGATACCGAGCGAAATATGCGAACGAAAACTGGCCATAACTTTACCGTGATTCGATAAGTGAAAGTTTTTCCATCCGCGACAGCCGCTTCACCCGCGCCTCCTCGCGCTGTGCATTCGACCGAGTCCGGAAACGCCGCGAATAAACGAGTGTGACTGGGCGACGCGCCTGGGTGTACTTTGCGCCTCTCGGCATATCGCCGTTGTGTTCGGCCACACGACGGGCTACATCCGTCGTGATCCCGGTATAGAGCGTGCCGTCGGCGCAGCGGAGGATGTACAGGTGATACATACGGAAAAATCTATGGAAGCCGCTCGGCGCCGAGCTGCCGGAGCGCGAGGCGACGTTCGCGAAAGTCCGGCATCGACTGAGCGACGAGCGACCAGAACCGCTCCGAATGATCGAATGCCCCGAGATGGCAGAGTTCATGGAGGATGACATAGTCGGCGAGTTCGCTCGGGAGGAGCGCGATCCGATAATTGAACGAGAGATTCCCCGTCCGCGAGCAGCTCCCCCACCGCGTTTTCTGATTCCGGATGCTGACCTTCCCGTAGCGGAACCCGTAGTTCTGATTGAAGTGTGCCAGCCGTAGAGTGGCGAGCGCCCGAGCCGCTTCCTTGTACTGCGCATATTCCCGTTTGCCGCCCCGCGCCAGCGGATGACGACCGAGTCGCCGGAGCCGTTCGACCGCCGAACGGATCCATTCGGCGTGTTCCATGAGAAAGCGTTCGATAAATCGTCCGCTCACCCAGAGTGGAGCCGATACTGCGAGCGAACCGCCAGACGAAACCGTGACGCGAAGCCGGCGCGTACGGAGACTCTTGCGGAGCGTATAGTCATAGGTGGACGTACCCAGTGCGATGGTTCGATTCATGCTGACTTGTATTCAAAGACTTTGCGTTTCCCTGATGCACCAGAGCGGAGTACGAGTTCGCTCGCCCCGATCCCGAGATGCCGGGCGAGGAGCCGAGTGACGGCAGCATTCGCTTTCCCATCGATGGGAAGCGCCTTCACCGACACCACGAAATGCGTCGCATCAATCGTCTCGACGCTTTCAGCGCGCGCTCGGGTTTTGACGGTGACAAAGACGCGCATAGGCGAACAAGGGGTATTTTACCATCCCGCGGAGCGGCGGGTGTATAATAGTGGCGTAATTCAAATCACAGGACAGGACTATGAATCCGATGGAACAGCCACCGAAACCCATGCCGACCGAACAGCTCCCGCTCGATCTCGGCGATCACGAAGCACAGATGGCCTCGAGCGCTCCTGACAACATACCCGAGCCAGCAGAGGTTGCGCTCGAGTCGCTATCCGACGATGAACTGAACGCTCTCTACAAAGAACGGGTCAAGATCGATCCCAAGATCCGTGGTTTTGGCCGCGACACTGTCCTCGCTGGGCTCGCCAATCCGGAAAAGGAACGAGATCGTATCGGCGCGCTCGACATGGAAGAAGATCAAGCGCTACGCCGCCAGGGCCGCCAGAACTACTAGCTGCTCACCCACAAGAAAAACCCCGCTCGAATGCGCGGGGTTTTTGGTTTACTGTGCTATCGGCGCGACGACTCTGGGGCACGGGGCGAATTCGCAGTTCGGTCCCTGGCGGCTGACATAGGTCGTGCCGTCCGGACAGAGTTTGGCATCCATAGTGCACGCGGTTGTCCCCGTCGCTGGCGGAATCACCATCGGAGCTGTGGGTGTGAGCGAAGTCGGATTGTTCGACGGGATGAGGAGTTGAGCGCTAACGGTATCGCAGCTCCGCCCCGTGCCATGTTCGTACCAGACCGTAGTCATCCCATAGCCTTCGACGCTCCTGGCCGTCCCTTCAGAGGCAAGACTGAATGACGCGCAGAGTTCGAATTGGCCGACACGACCCGCGCCTTGGGTCATAGATGCCGTCACGACCCGGTATTCATACGGCGCGAACGTCTCAGGGTCATTCATGTACGTCCGGCAGTAGCTGTACTGACTCGAACGGACGAGTTCATCGAGCGAAGTCGGCAGCGCACCGAGGCTCGATGCATACTGCTCGATACAGTCCGCGAGACTCGACAGATAACTCGCGCGCGTTTCGTCGAATGTGCGGTTACGCTCCGTCGTCGGCGACCCGCCGACCATAAATCCGAGGATGAGGCCGACGAGGACCGCCGCTGAAACGCCCCGGCCGAACAGCTGAAACGTGCGGCGCGGAATATCGGTACGGTACTGGATCTTTTTCCGCTCGAGATAGTAAAAGCCGAAAACGGCCCCAGCAATGCCGAGAATGACGAGTGCCTTGAGGAAAAAGCGAACGGTGATCTCGCCCTGGAGGAGTGTGAAGAGCGTCGTGATGAGATCGCCGACGATCGTCACGGCCGCTGCGAGGAGGACGAGGTATGTCAGCCACTTGGACAGCTTGGATTCAGCACGACCCTCGTCTTCGCGGAACTTGCGGAACCAGAGGCGCATCGCGAAATAGTAGAGCGGGAACCCGATGAGGAGCGCGGCGATCGAGTAATGGATCGTGCTCGTTGCACCGGCGAGCGAATAGTAATTCATCGCGGCGAGCGGATCGGGAAACGACAGGTTGATGATCTGGTAGTACAGTGTGCCGAGTGCGGTCGCCACGATCCCGAGCAGGATGAACGAGAAAAAATTGATAACAACATCGACAGTCGAGGCTTTTTTCGAGAGCGAGGGCCGATTGCCTTCGGTCGGGACGGGCGCTCCGAGCGCGACGACTCCAGCGCGGAACGCGGCCTCGGCCTCATCCTCGGTCCAGCCGATCGTGACGAGCTCGTCCTTCACTTCTGTTTTGCCGGCCCCCGCGCGGATGCGGTCCACCACGTACTGGGACAGTTTTTCGGTTTCCATAGTTTGCATGAGCGGTTTACGCCCCTAGTATACCACTTCGCGGAAACTCAGGATGACCGAGAGGAGCGCGAGATTCGAGACGAGAGCGAACGGGATGCCGATGAGGAAATACCACACCCGCGTCTTGTGTCGGAACGCAAACATCCCGAGAAATACCCCGAACGCGCCGAAGGCGGTCGCCATGAAAAACAGCATTCCTTCGGATATCCGATCCGCCCCGCTCTCCCGCGATTGCCGTTTGTCCCACGCCATGATGAGAAAAGCCGTGACATTGATCATCGCGTACAGGGCGAGCGCTACTGGTTGTTCCGCGAAATATTGCATGACAGCAATTTCGATTAATATACCCATGGGATAAGCCGCCTCGTGCGCACCATATAGGCAGCATAGTCCGAGAAACGCTCGCTCAGGGCGCGTTCTTCGTAGTGCAGCTTGAGCAACAAGTCGACAGCGAGTGCGGTCCAGAGCATGAACGAGACCACATCCGGCCGATTCAACACCCACCCAAGCGTAACCAGCAAAACAGCCGTGTACATCGGATGCCGGACAAATGCATATGGACCACCGGTATAGAGTGTCTGCCCAGCACGAACTTCAGGCAGGACACTGAAACGAAACCGCATCGTGAAGACCGCCGACAATCCGATGAGGATACCGGCGACAACGAGCATATGCGTGAGCATGCTGTCGCCCCAGATCCCTCCATGCCACGCGAGGAAGCCGATGAGTCCGAACTGTATCCCGACGAGGAGGTAAGAGCGAAGCATAGATTACCAGCGCGGGGTGCCGTAGCGCTTCTCTACGTAGAGGATCTGCCAGAACCGACGGCCGAGAAAGAATCCGAGCACTACGAATGCAACTGAGAGCACCCGACCCCCAATCCCATGGAACAGCCACCAGTTTCGCCAGACGAAATTGTCGGCCATGGTATCCGGATCGGCCGTGATAATGGCGAGCGTCGGGATCTCGATGGCCGCGTGCACCAGCATGCTGACGAGGAGCCCCAGAAACATGAACGCCGCGATGTAGAAATATTTCTTCATGTTGATTTCTTCTTATCTGCCGTTCGATATCTCCCTGGCCAGCAGACCGGACAGGTTGGCGTTTCACGCGATTTCTGAAACACATGGCCGCGGCTGCAGGTCACCGTTACTTTCCATCCGGGCTTTTTCATATTCGGAAAAATACTCCTAATGGACAGCGAGACAATCAAGCTTCGACATCGACGACAAAGCCGCCCATCGCCATGCGCTTCATGTCGAATGGCATCGACGCCATCTGTTTCTCGTCATACTTTTCGGTAAAGTACTTCATCACCTGCTTGTTGATCCGGTTCCGATCCTTCTTGGAGCGAAACACGACGAATGAAAACCACACTTCCTCGTCCGGCTTGGCTTTGGCCAGTTTCGGAAAGTGGACGATCCCCGGCTGCCCCGTGACATCGTCGGCCCGGCACTCGCGGTATTCGAGCGCACCGAACTTCTTCCAAACTGCGGCGCCCTCGCGCGCCATTTTCCGATATGCGGCCCGATTCTTCTTCGGGATCGGGATCACGAACCCGTCTACATAGGCTGCCATAGAGACACTCTTTAGTGGTTACGCCACCATTGTAGCACCCCGCGCCCGATTGACAGGGCCCCGTGTCCAGAGAGAGAATACCGCATCTGCCTCCCCTCCCGGGACAGACCATCGCCCTTTCCCAACCCACTCGACAGGAGCCGTCATGCGCACCATGATCCACCCCGATTTCACGCCCGACGATCTCGCTGGCAATGCCCTCGAGCTCTGCGACTTGTTCCTCCTCCGCCGCGAGGAAGACGTCCCCGTCAGCAGGATCACGATCATGTCCGACGGCGAGCGCCACACATTCGAAGTCGGCCCCGGCAAATACAAGTCGGCGCTGTTCCTCTTCTACCTCCTCAGCCGCTCGGGCCAGCAGCCCTTCGCCATGAGCGACGAGTTCCGCCCCATGGCGTGGAAGTACTTCGGCCCGCGCATCATGACCGACGCCGAAAGCCCCGAGACCAAGCACACCTTGGTCCGTGCGCTCCTGGGCGACATGGTCTTCATCACGCTCGAGCTCGCGCCGAGCTATCGCGATCACCTCGCGAGCGGCCGCAGCCCTGAGGAAATCGTGAATGACGCCTGGGCCCGGCGCGACACGATCACGGCGGCATCGCCCGAACCCTTCCTCCGTGAAGCGATCCGCGGCTTCTTCGAGAGCTACGAGGAGGGCACGCTCACGCTGACGAAGAGCGGCCCCTGGCCCACCGAGGACTGGGCCGACCGGGCGCTCGCGCTGAAACAAGCGCTCGGCATCTGACCCACTCGGCCCCGCGCGGCCACATTGAAAGCCGACTCTCTCGCATGAGTGCCGGCTTTTTTCTTTTTATCGTTTGCCAAACCACTTCGCGGCGTTCGGCCGGCGATGCGGACAGCCAGGCCAACAGCACGGGCGACGTTTGCCCCGTCCCAGATCCTCGCCGAGCCGGCGCAAGTGATCAGCCCGGGTCTCGGGCTTTTTCGGCATGGTCACATAGCAGATCCATTCGTTCCGAGCGAGCGGCGTCAGCGTGTCCCAAAGTTTC
Organism: uncultured Bdellovibrionales bacterium; assembly: GCA_964617535.1. Taxonomy (GTDB): domain Bacteria; phylum Patescibacteriota; class Minisyncoccia; order Moranbacterales; family UBA1568; genus SSEF01. The sequence continues at coordinate 16,824 of CAZTYU010000013.1, forward strand.
GCGACCGACGGATGCGCATCGAGAAATGCACGGAGGTCTTTCGTCATCCGATGGAGCGGCCCGGCATTGTTCCCTTTCTCTTTCATAAAGCTAAGCGTTCGGGATTACCTCGACGAGCAGGGTCGCGCCGGCACGGTCGAGATACGTGCAGGTCATCGCCGTCATATCGACACGCCACTTTTCTACACCCGCTGCGGCGGCATCCTGACAAAACGTGGGGTAGTCTGTTTCGCCGGCCTGATGCAGCTTGAGCCGTTCTTCAAAACGTTTTGCATCGCTCGTAGCGGCGACCGAGAGAGCTGGATAGGTTGCTTCACTCGAGAGCATGGCGTTATCGGCACCGAAATACTCCGCATGACCATCGGCAACATACACGTCATAACGCTTCACGCCAAGGACAATGAGCGCCTCTACGTATGCCGGGAAATCCGCCCCGCTTTTTACCAGGCTATGCGCCGCCTCGATTTGTTCCAAAGTAAACACGTGTGCAGCCATAAAAATTGACTTCTCTATTCTACACCCCTCGCTTCAGCGGCCGAGGTGCTGACGGAAAAATGCCGTTGTCCGGGACATGAAGTCATTCCAGCGCGGACCGAATTCGTGCCCCTCGCCCGGGTAGACAACATAGTCGACCGATTTGCCGCGCTCGCGGAGGAGCGCCGCCGTCCGGTCCGACCATTCGGCTGGCACGCTGTCATCGCGCGTCCCCTGAAACAGTATGATCGGGACCTCGATGCGATCGACATAGGTGCGCGGCGAGATCGCATCCCAGACCGGCGAACCGGCTTCGGGCGGACCATAGCGCCCCACGATGCGCGCCGCCCGGTCCGTATCCCGAGCCATGTATTTGAAATACGAATCACGATAGTCCATCGAGACCGGTGCATAGAGCGCGATCGCCCGGACGAGGTCCGGCCGCGCTACCGCCACCGTCTGCGCGATGCCGCCGCCCATGGAGTGCCCCAGCATCCCGATCCGGCTGCCGTCGATATATGCTAGCCCCGATGCGCGCACGGCATACACGGCATTGATCACGTCCTCGACATAGCCGAGGCGGTTTTCCAGCTCGCCATCGTCCACGCGGCTCGACTCGGCGTGGTTGCGGTAATCAGGGTGGATGACGACAAATCCCTGCTGGGCGAGATAGTCCTGCTCGCGCCGGAGCCCGCGGCCATTGGTATAGATCGCCGGATCGATATAGCCGTGATTCAGGATGAGTACGGGAAACGGCCCGTCCCCCACCGGGACATTCATGATGCCAGAGATGATGAGTTCGCCGCTCCGATACGTCACATAGTAGCGAGTATACGTGGGCTGCCGTTCGAGCACGCTACCCACAGTGAAGTCGCGGCCGTCGAATTCGCGATCGAAGAAAGCCTCGATCGATGGACCGCTCCAATCTGGGACCGAATCACTCGGCACCGCGCTCTCCACTTCCTTTTCCGGCGCGCTGACCGATACCGGCGGCTCAGGCTGAACCGGATCGCTACCGAGCAGTCTGAAACCTCCGTACAGGACTATACCGATGATGACGAGCGCGAGGAGCCATTTCATGCGCTCATTCTACACTATCTTGGCCCGCCGGCTGCGGTACCAGAGGGCGAGGTGAATGATGCCGATGATAACGAGCGCGGCTCCGCCCACGGGCAGCGTAACGAGTGCGTACCAGCTAGAGACAAACAACATATAGACGAGTTCGCCGCCCGGGCAGTCCGGTGCGGCCGCCTCGCTCAGCGTCTCGACATCACAGCCGAGTGCCGGCGCCACGAAGACCCCGATCGCCATCGCCACCAGCGGCGCTATGGCAAACAGCACCGCCGCCCCATACCCCCACACCCATTTGTTCCGCAATATGTTCATATGTTTGGTTTCATCTTCGTCTTCGTCCACTTTCTGATCAGAGCAAACACGACAATGATTAGCAGAATGAGCCAGCCCCATTTCAAAATCTGACTCAGGAATGGAATCATTATTTCCCAAAATTCGAGTTTCATATTTCAGCCGTCAAAAAACACCCCTGTGGGTGCTTTTTACTTACCGAGCGAATTCAACGCCCTCGATAACCTTGCGCTGTTCTTCGGCCGCCTCACGGGCTACTTTCACAAATACTTTCTTTTTCTCGCGCGAAGACGCAGAGCGAATAAACTTGGAAAACTCACTTTCTTTCTTTACTGGAAACCCTTCCCGTATCTTCTTGTAGAGTGCCGAAATCATATATCTATATCTTCAAATCAATAATAGCATGAAGTAATGAATCACGATTATACCCCTCTTTTATGTATCCGTCAATACTACCTATATTTTCATGATACCCGTAGTCTGAGCCATCAATATTCTTGATAATGATGTCTATCTGAATTTCACTTCCAAATTCCCTTTTCAGGATTGCAATGTTTTCTCGTGCACCGAAATACTCCTCTACAAAAGCTGCTGGTGGAATAACCCGGCCGTCTTTCTTTTCTCGTGCCTTTACAAATCTCCACGCTTGAAGCGGCTCCTGATACACATACAGAATTTGAACAAACCGACCTCGCTTCAGTGATCGTTGAATATTCTCTCTTGCCTTTCTTAAATTTGAAAAAGTACCATCAAAAATAAAGCTTTGACCTTTCTTCAAAGCCTCATCATGAATCCTCTCAACCAATATAGACGCAGCTCCCTGAAAAATAGAAGAATTCGTACCAGAATAGCCTGGGAGTAATACCCGCAGATCATCCGGATCGATCCTCAGAACACACGAATGATCCTTCGAGAATTTTTCAATAAGATTTTTTGATGACTCCGTTTTCCCCGCTCCCGGAGAACCGGCCATAAAAACCGAAACAGGATGCTCGTCCGGAAGAAACAGGTTTGTATCTGTTTGTTCAGCCGCCGCCGCATCCTGGAAAAACGTGGGATAGTCCGTCTCGCCGGCTTGATGCCGAGCGAGCGCGGTAGCGAACGCGGTAGCATCGCCCCGATCGGCGATCGCGATCGGCGGATAGATCGGCTCGGAACGGAGCGTGGTGCCGTCTGTCCCGACATACTCGGCACGGCCATCCGCGACGAAACTGTCATAGTGCCGGATACCGAGACCGATGAGCGCCTGCACATAGACCGGGAAGTCAGCGCCGCTTTTTACCAGGCTATGCGCCGCCTCGATTTGTTCCAAAGTAAACATATGGAGAGAATGTGACCATTCTATTCTACACCCCCCACATCAGCGGCTGAGATGCTGCCGGAAAAATGCCGCGGTCCGGGACATGAAGTCATTCCAGCGCGGACCGAACTCGTGCCCCTCGCCCGGGTAGACGACGTATTCGACCGATTTGCCGCGCTCGCGGAGGAGCGCCGCGGTCCGGTCCGACCATTCGGCCGGCACGCTGTCATCGCGCGTCCCCTGAAACAATATGATCGGGACTGCGACGCGATCGGCAAAGGTGCGCGGCGAGATCGCGTCCCAGACAGGCGAACCGGCTTCGGGCGGACCATAGCGTTCTACGATGCGCGCCGCCCGATCCGTATCGCGAGCCATGTATTTGAAATACGAATCGCGATAGTCCATCGAGACCGGCGCATAGAGCGCGATCGCGCGGACGAGGTCCGGCCGCGCTACCGCGATGGTCTGCGCGATGCCGCCGCCCATGGAGTGTCCCAGCATCCCGATCCGGCCGCCATCGATATAGGGCAGCCCCGATGCGCGCACGGCATACACGGCGTTGATCACGTCCTCGACATAGCCGAGGCGGTTTTCCAGTTCGCCATCGTCCACACGGCTCGACTCGGCGTGGTTGCGGTAATCGGGGTGGATGACGACGAATCCCTGCCGGGCGAGATAGTCCTGCTCGCGCCGGAGGCCGCGGCCATTGGTATAGATCGCCGGATCGATATAGCCATGGTTCAGGATGAGTACGGGAAACGGCCCGTCCCCCACCGGGACGTTCATGATGCCAGAGATGACGAGGTCGCCGCTCCGGTACGTCACATAGTAGCGAGTATACGCCGACTGACGTTCGAGGATTTCGCCGACTGTGAAGCCACGCCCGTCGAATTCGCGATCGAAGAAATCCTCGATCGACGGGCCGCTCCAGTCCGGAGCTGAATCAGCCAGCCCAGTTTTCTCCCCTTCTTTTTCTGGCACGTTGACCGATAGCGGCGGCTCAGGCTGAGCCGGGTCGCTACTGAGGAGCCGCGATCCCCCATAGAGGACTAGGCCCAGGATGCCGAGCGCGAGGAGCCATTTCATGCGCTCATTGTACACTATCGCGCGCCGCCTGCCGGCTGCGGTACCACGCGACTATGTGAACGATGCCGAGGATGACGAGCGCAGCTCCGCCCACCGGCAGCGTGACGAGCGCGTACCAGCTGGAGACAAACAGCACATAGACCAGCTCGCCGCCCGGGCAGTCCGGCGCCGCCGCTTCGCTGAGCGTCCCGACATCGCAGCCGAGCGCCGGCGCCACAAAGACCCCGATCGCCATCGCCACGAGCGGCGCCACCGCAAACAGCACCACCGCCCCATACCCCCACACCCATTTGTTCCGCGTGAAATTCATATATTTCGTTTCATAACATCGTGCCCCCGGGAGGACTCGAACCTCCAAACCCGGGATAGAAGCCCGGCGGTTTATCCGATTAGCCTACAGAGGCGAAGGAAAACAGAACGTCTAACGTTCCGATCTTCTTTTCATAATTGCCCCATGAGTCTTCATAGACTGTATTCTACACCCTGGAGAAAATCGAGCTGCCGCCGCAGGGCGCCTGGGTCGCGGTTGATGTCGGTATGGAGGAATGACTGCTCAGCGCCATGCGCGCGGAGCACTGCCTGCTCACTCTCGAAGACGGTATCGTCTAGCCAGTAAAACGGTTCGGCGAAATCAATGCCCTCGGTTTTCAATGCCCCAAAACGGGTCGGCTGAATTTTCTCAATATATGGCAACGCCTCGGCCGGTACCCGGCCCACCAGATAGAGGAACACCTGATCACTGTCCCCATCGCAGTGTGTCGTGAGCCAATAACACTCGAACCGCTCGGTCACAAACGCCAGAAACTCCACTAGCCCTTCCGCTGGTTTCCCCACCCGATCGATCAGCACTCCATCAATATCGAGGTAGAGTTTGGTCATGCTTCAATTATTGCTTTCAAAATCAACCAAGATTTTCAAGTACTGATTTTGTATTTCCACAGGAACATACTGATCAGTAAGCGGAGTAATGATTCCGTTGTTTTCAATCACTTTGTTGATATTGTCGAAATAGAATCCGTCGAGTGTCGCGACGAAGAGGAAGGATGGATTCCAAGAGGCATGCATTCTTTTCGCGGTTTCGAGGATTTCATCCTTGTTCATCGAGCGGCGATACTTCACTTCGACGAGACGGACCATCTGCTCTTCACGATTGATAACAGCAAAATCCGGAGCCGTTCTCAGCGTCTTTATCATGTCGGTCTCTTCATAGCGGCCGTTCTGAACCAACTCGGGAATAATCTTTTCATAGCCGAACTCGAGCACCGTAAACTTGCCCATCTGCCGAAACATCTGAGCAAAGATAGTTTCCGCGATCCTCCCCTTCACTAAATTCTTCGCGAAAGAGATATTGTCCATACAACTAATGTATACTCAGTTATCTTTGATCGAATTTCCCTGCTCGTCTTTCCAAACTGTTTTGCCGTTTGCGGCGCGCGCGAGCACTACGGCAGCAGCCGCACTGGGGCTAGAAAATATGTAATCGCTTTCAAAGCGCAGGACCAAAGGATCCTCTGTATTCATGAGGATGCCCTGACTAATCAAATCTGCCCGCAGCCCACTGTAATGATGTGTAGCAAAAGAATCAGCAGACTGAGCTGCTGCTCCCGATCCCTTTTCGACCCTGAAAGCATTCTCCTCGAGCAATTCCCCTGTCGCAAGAACACCCTCATAGCGGCAAAAGAATTTTTTACCAGCGTCAGGAACAGTTGCTGTTGTCCGATGTTCTGAACCGCTATCAGTCGAGTCTGGTTGAATGATCCGAAAGAACCATTCGAGCGATCCCTCGCCGAGTTTCTTCATCACTTGATCCTTTTCACGCACATGCTTCTCCGCATTTCGGAACACCATCAGGTTATCGAGATGCATCAAACAATTGTTTTGATTGATGAAATGTTCTCCAAATATATCCCAGTTTGCCTTGATGATTGGATAGTATTCCGAAAAATCGACATAGTCCAAGCGTTGCCGTGGATCGACCGGCGCGCCGGAATACGGAAGACGCTTCGTGTCTGATTCCATCCGTCGTTTTACATTGTCTTGGACTGCGCCAGGTATGTTTGATTTCCAGTAATCCTTCTCCGATTCCCCTTTCAGTCTCTGATCGATAAAGTCTCTGAGACTCTTTTCAAAAACATTCAGCGCCTGATTCGGATCTTCTTCGGACATGGCCTGGAGGTCTGATATCTTGCCGACTAGCTTCTCGAGCTCACGCAAAATGAGCGCACTACGCTCGACGAGGAATTTGTCGAAATCATTCGTCCAGATGCCCGAATCAGGATCGTCCGGAATCAGATGGCTCGCCAGAATTTCGCTGTAGTTATCTTTGCCCGCCGCGTATTCAGTAAAATAGTCGCTCGGCTTTTTATCAGAGATTTCCCGATTCAGCTCACCCGGAATGAAAGCAAAGTTCGCGACCAAGTGTCGAGTCTTCACATCCTGCCCCCGCAAATATGCATTGGGGAAAATATGATGCCGCTGTAAATCGTTGAGATCCGAGCAAATCATCCTATCCAGAGCGATGAGCGAGCCATTCTTGAAATGCCGAGGCTGTCGCAACACCAGCAAACAGAGAATCGCATTCTTTATCGCCGAACGGGTATACATGAGCAGTCCAGTGATATCTTTGGTAGTCACTACGACCGGATAGTCCGGGTGGACTTCCTCCTCAGCGACAACCCGATCAAAATAGTCTTTGCGATCTTCACCCATGATCGTTAGCGTGGATGAGGCGTAGCGTTGCGAGAGTGCCGCCCGCCAAAACCATTCCTGTACAAATGCCGCCTGCCGATCGCTGAGCGCGCGGCTCGAGAGCTGGAAATATAAGTAGGCGACCATCGTCAGCATCGCTGGGTACGGTATGAATTCGTACACGGCGACCCCCAGATTCTTTCGGAAATAATCGATCGTCAGCTCCACGCTTCTGACGACTTCATCCCAAATCTCTTTTATCTCTTCATTCTTCAGCTCGAGCTGGGCAGCCTTGGTACACTGACCCTTCACCACGAGTGCCAAAAGCTGTGCATAGATCTCCTCATCGATCGCCCCAAATCCCAACCGATCAAACCGAGCATTCGCTTCGCGCACGCGTTCCTTCAGATCGAAATCCGTGCTCCAGGTGCTAGCGACGACCAGATCAAACAGGCTCAGTTTCTTGCCGCCCTGATTGATCCGCTCGAATATCGCGACTGCGTCGTCCAGACCCATTCCCTCAACCTCAACGATTGAGACAGGGTACGTAGAAAACACATGTTTGCACCGATCAAAAATCTGCCGCCGTTCATCAGTGAGTTTGCTATAGAGTTCATTTCCACCCTGCCAATCAAAAAATCTCCAGACAGCGATCGTCCGTTCCCTGTCCTCGCCGCGCGGCGCAACGAAGAATTTCTCTGTGTCGAGATCGAAGCAAATCTTCCGATAATCTTTTTCTGACTTTCCTTCGGAGCGGATGACCAGTCCACGGGCGACGACATAGAGTGATGTGATCCGCTGCTGTCCGTCCAGGATCATCTTTATCTGTTCGTAGCCAGCCGGATCCGGCAGTTTCAGTTCGGGCAATTCGCGATACAGATCCCGATACTCGCGCGGGGTAATCCAGAAGAAAAAGCTGCCGATTGGAAACTGTTTGTAAATGCTATCGAGGAGCTGAGCCACCCGGGTCCGCTCCCATACGTAGTCGCGCTGAAAACGAGGGATGCGCAGCGTCCCCTTGTTATGCATCTCGCCGATGAGACTATCAAGCGTCTGCGATCGAATTCCGATCTGAGCCTTGTCTGCCATATGTTCGGTTAGCGATCAACTGACAGGGCTATTTGATCATGCCAAGATCAAAAAAGCAAACCAATGAGGGAGAAGTTACCTTATTCCTCAAGACCTTCTTTCCAGTACTGTAGACTTTCGTCCGTGACGGGCTTGGCGGACTCGACACGGCGAAGGATGAAGTCATAAAAGTCCCGCGCGTTTTCTTTCGTATTGAGGAGGGTGATCGACTTCAAGATGCGCGTGATCCGCAGATGATTGTGATCACCTGCTCGGAGCCAGAAATCATTGTCCTCATAAAACTGATGCATTCGGATAAGCGCCGTCACCAGGCTTTCCTGCACGTCCTCGTCCTGCCGAAGTCGTTCAATCACTGCCTCACTTTCGAGAAAGGGTGATTCGGGTACGGCCTCGCTCGGCTCACGCAAGGGAAACAACCACTGGATATAGTCATGTGTCCCTTCCAGCTCCTCATCCGTAAACTTCAAGATATCCGAATGATACCTACCATGACTGTCCGGCCCCGTTCCCTTCAAAAAATTGATGAGTATTTCGTCGTTCATAGAGTATCAAAGTGGGGCACATTTTATCACTTTGCCATCGAAGGCAAGGATTCGTTCCCCTGGAAACGTCAATGAAAGAGCGGCACCACTGCCGAGCAAGAGCATAGAATCTTCCGCTGCCGCTACTCGAAAGATCACTTTCAGATCGACATACTTTTCGATCCAGTCGGTTAGATAGTCTGGATCAATCCGGCTCGTGGAATAAACGATGTAAATCTTCTTATTCTCATGGAGAATTCTTTCGATCGCTTTCTCCAACCGAGCGCGATCATGATAAACCATGTCGCACTCCTCAATATGAACGATAATCGTTCGCTGTTCGTCTTTTAGTGTTTCTAGGGCCCTCAGGGCTTCCGCCGGATCGGTGATCGTTGGTCGGATCAGATAGCGAGCATCCCAATCCATGAAATCCAATCGCGTCATATCCAAGAATACAAACCCAACCTCGCTCGGAGTACATTGTTTCATGAACTCACGATACAGGTGAGTATGAAACACGCTCTTGCCTGATCCGGTCATACCAGCGAGCAAGATGAAACGGATCTCCGCCTGTTCGAGATCAAGACTCACAGCTTTTCCCTCGTCCGTTTTTCCGAAATTAATCGGTTTCATACCCCTATTCTACACCTGCCGCTGATTTTGCCTTTTCTAGGGCTTCCACTAGATAGTGGCGATAGCGAACTTCATGGGAACCCAAATGATCGGTCAGACGGAGCATGAGCGGCGCTTTCACCTCCAGCATAAACGCTCTATTGTCCGGGGTGAGTCCATGCGACTGCGAGAGATTGTCGGCCAAGTCAACGAGTTTGATACACCAAGCCTCGTCGTCGTTTGCCCGCACGAGCTGGGCTACCATGTGGATCCAACGCTCGCGACGGTTTTCAATCGTCATATCATGGGAACAGAGATGGACCAGTTCAATCGTCCGTCGAGAGAACCTCAGTTGGACGAGCTCCCCGAGTGAAACGCCGCCATCCTCCACGATGTCGTGGAGAAGTGCCGCGAGGAACATATCGAGATCAGGGTCATCCCAATGATGGAGCGCTCTGACGGTTTCAAAGACGCGGACCGAGTGCTGATAGTTCATCTCATCCGGGAGCCCCTTGCGATGACCAGCGATTCGATCCTTCACCAGTTCTAGCGCCAAGGGCTCGAGCCGATCATATTCATCCCACCACTCTCCGAGTGACTCCCCCATGGAGGCACGAGCCTGATCTAATATTGCTTCAACTTCATTCGCATACTGCATATATTTTTCACTAACGATTAGGGGCTTTTTCTGTTGTATCGACCGGACAAACAAAAAAGCGAGTGAGAGTCTTGATCCAGCGCATTGCTGAATGAAATCTCCCAACCGCCAAGATCACTCTTTTGCGACTAGTCATTTCCCCCATCTGGCTCCCGGCAGATTTCCCCGGTGACCTACCCTTTCGGGAGGAAGAAACGGCACTTTGCTCAAAGCACGAAACTCTAATTATCAATCCCTCACATCCCTATTCTAGCATTTTTATACCCATAATCAAGCCAAAAGAAACTAAAGTGGCCAATAGATTTTTCTCATTGGGAGTAAGGCTCGAGCTTCATTATCAAACTGGTCGTAATACTGAATAACAAATAGGGCGAGTGTTTCAATATCAACAAGGGTAATTGAATTCTCTGAACGCTCTGCCTCATAATAGGCTTCACGTGTAAAACCACCCGTTGAAACATACAACCCCTTATTATTTCTGAGCCCGCCAGCAAATGATCGGATTTCCGGCGCCCCCATTTGTGAACCATGGCGATGTTTGACCTCGACTCGAATTCGCGGATCCTCAAGGCCTAAACCATCAGGTGAAGCAATTATATCTTTTCCTCGGTCCGGGCCAGCAGAAGAAACTGTGGTTTTATAGCCCATTGCACGCAATAGTCCAGCAACTAACTCTTGCATCTCATCCCAGTCCAGTTTTAGTAGCCTGTCTTTCAAAAACTCTTTTGCTTGTTCAGCGGTATTATCGCCCTCCTCCTCAATTGACTCTAGCTCTATATCCTCTTCAACAACTCTTTTATTTCCAGCAAGAATATTTTTAACTTCAGTTGCCACTTCTTCATTCAGAGAATAGAAGGCGAGTATCCCACCCAAAACATTTTTACTCTTAATAGATAGATCGTCGCGCGAAACTGTCCCACGCTCTTCGACTCCTCTGATGTGGAAACCCAAAGATTCATTCCATTTTGCTCCAGATGTAACCTCCATGACATGGTAAAGTCGCTTCCCTGGCTCATAAACTAGGACCCAGTCTGACTCTTTTAATTCACTATAAAATTTATAAATTTGAGCCGCCCATGCTATTCTCTGTCCTAATTTTGCGTTTGGTTCTTTTTTGGCAAAAATTTCACGAACCTGAGCCAAGGTTAATCCATCAATTGACTCTCCTTGGAGCCAACCAAGACCCACTACCGACTCCGTTAGAAACAAGTCGATTTTTTCAGAACTTCTACCCGCCATTAACTTCCAGTACTTCATATGAACGCATTACAATATCTCAAATTCATCCCTTTCAACGAACCGTTCCGTCTGTTCGAGTACTAATTCGGTCTCAATCTTTTCCTCCTCCTGAAAGAAGATAATTTTTTTGCTTTCAATAATTTCAGGCCAAGGTGAGATCGCCCGGTATCACCATCAGCAAGAATCTCAAGTATTTGAATCAGCGTCTCATCAAACTTCGGAATCGGCATATTCAGCTAACTGACTGGGTTATTCTCAAAGATAACTTGATCCTCCTTTATTCCCCTAAACTCGTCCTCCGTTATTACCGTATCAAAGAGACCAATATCTTCACCCTCATGTTTGTTGATGCCCGCATAGACGAGACTCGCATCCTCATACCGCTTAAACTTGTACACGGCATCGTTCATGAGCGCGCTGTTAAACACTCCGAGACTTACTAACAATTCAAAATCTTTTTTTGTCAAACCAGTAACCTTCTTGAAGAGTCCTGGTTCAAGCTCAGTAATTACGTCTTTGAGTGTCCGCTCACGATAGTCGGTCAGATACATAAATACCGGTACACGTGTTGCAAACTTGATAAGCTTCTCTTGAATCTGCTTTCGTTTACCCTTCAGCTCTTTTTCATCTTCGCTCAGCTCTTTCTTTTCCTTCTTGGTCAGCTCACGATCATTTGCGTCCTTCTTCGTCTTTTGGATTGACTCTGATTTATTGATAATGGTTTCAATGTCTTGATTCAAACTGCGAAAACCTTCAATACTCATTAGCGCCTCCATGGCTTCAGGATTATTCATGAGCTTGGCGAGCGTGTTATTGTCGACATTCACCAAGAGCGCACTCTCCCAACGACGAGCGAGGAGTGTCGCAGTCGTGCCACTCATGGCCATATCCAGGATTCCGGCAGCATCAATCTGCTTCATTGCGCTGCCATCATAAGCAAGGACGGGCAAGAAATGGATGAACTCAGCGACTTTCTTCTCGGGGTTTTGCTCATTTACATCGAGCCGACAACTATATTCAGCAATCTGACGCAATGCGCGCGTCGGTGCAAAATCAAAGACATAACACTCCTGTTTCATAATTTCCTCCTTGTTCGGAGAATCCCCGTCCGGATTCTTGATCGTCCAGGGTGTCTGTACACGAAAGGCCGCCTGGAAGTACGTCTCTGGTGTCGAACAGTTCCTTAGCATAAATATACCGGTCCACGGTTTCACGGAAACTCCTGTCACCAACTTTCCACACGAAAGCGTAATTGTTTTTGTCTGGAGCGGATCGGGGTCATTCATCGCATCCTGCACCGGCTTGAGTGCCTTCACGCCCTGCCCGGCTTCGTGACCAGCCGCAACGATCACTTCATAATCACCATAAAACTTTTTGTTCTGCCGCTCATGCAACAGATTACTCATGGAATGGCAGGAGGCGACAGACGGCATAAACCATAGAGTATGATTGAGTACCCGAAGCAGTTCGGCATGAGAAAACGGCATTGGCGGCTTCTTAGCACCGAGTTTGAGATTGTCGACAGTCGTCTCCATGAAAGCGCCCCGAATGAGATCAAGCCACTTCTGGACTTCATCTTCATACACAAACCGTGCCTTTGTGCCCTCTCCTTTCGCGGAGAAAAATTGATTGAGATCAAACTCATCAAATTCCCCTCTCATGGCAATCTCACGGATCGCATCAGGGAGTTGGTACGTAAGCATTACCATCCTCGGAAGTGCAGCGTACGGATTGGAGCCACTTTTTTTCTCGTCCCAATCCTCTTTCGCCCGCTGCTCATCAGAGTACGTCCAGTTATAGATTTGTTCCTCGATGAATTCTCCCGAGGCAATCGCGCGAAACGGAGTACCCGAAAGATAGAGATATGCGCCCGTTTTTATCGGCAAAATGCTCTCATCAAAATAGTCCATCGCCTCCCCGACTCCATAAGCAAGTTCGTCTTTATCTTCGGCCTCAAACAATTCCTTGGCATTCTCACGCCATGCACCATAATGGTATTCATCGAAAATCACGCAATCCCAGCGCTCTTTGTGAACCCATTCATTCTTCGTTTTGATACCACCGGTGCTCCGGTTTCGTCCGAGGTAATCTTGGAATGATCCAAAACATACAAATGGTCGCTTCTTATCGAGCGTATCATAGGTGAGACCTTCTTTTGGATTTGAGTTTAAAAACTGCCAGCCTTCAAAATCAACATGATCTCTCAGGTCATCATCCCAAGCACTCTCGACGGCAGGCTTAAAGGTGAGGACGAGGATCTTTTTCCACCCCATTTTTTTAGCAAGTTGATACGAAGCAAATGTTTTACCAAAACGCATTTTGGCATTCCAGAGAAAGTGGGGCGTCTTTCCCTTATTTTCATTCCGATAACTTTCAAAGTATTGTGCAGTTTTCTCAACAGCCGCAGCCTGTTCTGGCCGCATAGCGAAAGTCTGATGACGTGATTCTTCCGTCTCGATCCCATCACGTACGGCGTTGATAGCACTGATCACGTCCTTCACTTTGCAGCGAAACCACTCACCTTCAGTTCTCACAACACCCCTACTCTGTAAATAACGATGAATTTCGTGATCAGTAAACGCAGAGCCATCTTTCCGCATGGCCGATTCCTCAAGCAGGATATGGTACTGCACACCTGCTGTACCGAGTTGCTCATTGACTCGCCCTGCCGCTGTACGACTGGTATAACCCACCTTAACGAGTCCCTTATGTGTATCAACACCGATAAGCTCATAGGCGTAGATGGTGGGTGTTGCGTCCGGCCGTGGTGGAAAGAATTTTTCGCTCATACACAAAAACGCCTAACGAATTTTTGAATCAATAAATTCCCACTCCTCATTTGTAATTTTCCACTTCTTTCTAAGCATTTCGTCTGAATACTTACCTTCATATTTACCAAGATCAGGTACAAAGACAAACTTCTGTTTTGTTACGTGTTGAGATACAACAGTCTGCAAGAGGAGGAAGCGAACAATTTTAGTAAAGAGGTACGACCTAAAGGAAAGTGCCTCAGCTTTAGTATCGAATGCTCCAGCAACTAGCCATGATTCTGTGCAACACTCACCTGGTTTTGCAACTATAGTGTTGCTTTCATAATAAATACTAACTGCTTTAGAAAAATCGGTTTGTCCCGCAATGGGAGCTGGTGGAACCAAAACCTTCCATCTCTTTAGCAAGTTCAGATCGTCAACAACATCACCTGGAGTTGCATACTGTAATCCATCTTTTTGTGTGAACCAACAAGGGGTACCCTTGTTCTTCGGATCATAATTTGTCGGCAAACCAAACGGCTTACGTGGTGATACACGACCAGTAAGTACGCCTTTTTTGTGCCCAGCTAATGCCTTCCTGATAATAGGTACGGCTTGTCCGTGCCTAACAAATGTTTCAAACTCATTAAGTTGCCGCGTTGATGTCACTCGTTTTCCATCATAATCATTGACAACTTCACACAAACCTTGAAAATCACGATTCCACAAGAAATAGCAAATACCTCCAGCTATATCAACGCCCGGAAAAACGGCTGAGGCGTTTTCAAAATCTACTATTTTGCAAAGCCGACCGTCATTTAACATATCATGACGGAATTCATCTAACCCCTTTCCTCCGGCATACCAACGTGCCGGAATGATCATCGTGAGATAACTAGGATTCAATTTTTTCGCCTGCTCGACGAACTTATGATAGAGAGGACTCGCACTTCTGCCGAAGCCACCATCACTCAACTGGTACGGTGGATTTCCTATGATGACGTCAAATTTCATATGGTTGAACAGCTTAGTTGGATCATCAGTGTGTATAAATTGATAAGCATGTGTTTCGAGAGCATCGTCGCGATCATATTCAGCCTGAGTCGCACTACAGTACTCGCACTTACCATCAGACCATGTATGCTGTATTCGATGAAAAACGATGTTCCCCTGTTCGTCCTTGAAGGCGTCGCACACTGAATACTTACCATTGGCTTTTTTTGAGCAGTACACGCTTCGACGTGAAAGCAGCGAAGTGAGTTCAGTAATCGCGATGCCGAACACCTGCTTGGTATAGATATGATTGAGCCGCGCTTGCTTGTCTGGAATTTTTTCTTCAAGTCCCTTATTGAGTCGGGCAGCAATTTCACGCAGAAACACGCCCGTCTTACTCACGGGATCGAGAAAGGTGACATTTGGATCACTCCAAAGAGATTCAGGTAATAAATCAAGCATCTGACTCACAATATTGGGCGGCGTGAACACCTCATCGTTACTGAGGTTGGCGAGACACGAGAGGACGTCTGGATTGTAATTAATAAGTGTTTTCATGCGCGAGATGGAGAACATGTGTCAGCGGGTACTGTTTGATCGATTTTGGAAGAAACGATGGCGTACCAAGATCCGAAACTTCTGATACATCAAACATTGACAAGTCTTTTTGTTCTTTCGGGATTAATTCTTCAAACATATAGTCATGCCGCTTGATCTTGCTCCCCATGGCCAAAGACCACTGAGAGAACACTATCGGCACTGGACTTGCATCTTCCGTTTTCAGAGTAAGGGCATTTCCTACAACAATGTTTTTGCTCAGTATAAAGCGAGCAGCATCACGAATGGCTTCTCGACATTTCTTTTTATAAAGTGAAAGGTATACGGAATCAAAAGAATAAAACAGTCGCTCTCGACACGCCTCGACATTGTCTGGAAGAAGATCTATACCATACACGCTCCCAACAGCAATCACTGCCATGCGTTCAAAATCAGTTTGACTTCTCCTATATCGCTCTTTTACAATTGCCATTTTCCGATCAAGGATCGGGACCAAAAAATTTCCGGTACCGCAAGCTGGCTCAAGAAAGCGCGAATCAATACGCTCTGTTTCTTGATGAACTAAATCCAGCATGGCGTTCACCTCGCGCTCAGCTGTAAAAACTTCCCCATGATCCCGCACCCGTTCCTTGGATTTGACCTGATTCATAATTAGTGGGAACTTGAGCCGTATCCTACTCCCATTCTACCCCTTTTTCAAGCCACGATACCATCCCCATAGAGCTACGTGGCAAGACAAAAGAAAAAGACTGCCGATTGGCAGCCTTTCCGCTATTCGGAGCTATTTTGCGCCTTTGGGCAGGCTCTCGCAGGCGTCGCCGTCCTTGTTGCCATCGAGGCGGT
>CAZTYU010000014.1:0-32750 GCA_964617535.1 uncultured Bdellovibrionales bacterium
CCATCACGAAGTAATTCCGAAAGCTCGCCATCCGGCGGGCTTTTTTGTATACTGGGTGCGATTAATCCCCATAGAACCGTATGATCCTCTCAGACCGCGACATCAAGAAGGAGCTGAAAAATCGTGAGATCACCATCAAGCCGTATCGGGCGGAGTGCCTCCAGCCGGCTTCGTATGACGTGCATCTCGATCGGCATTTCCTCATCTTCGACATCAACCGCCATTTTGTCATCGACCCGCGCGATATCCCCGGAGATCTCATGAAAAAGATCGACATCGCGCCGGACGAACCGTTCATCCTGCATCCGGGCGAATTCGCGCTCGGCGTGCTGCTCGAAGAGACGGGCGTCTCGGATAAGCTCGTCGGCCGCCTCGAGGGCAAAAGCTCGCTCGGCCGCCTCGGCCTCATCATCCATACGACGGCCGGTTTCCTCGATGCGGGCAATAGCCTAAAGATGACGCTCGAGCTCTACAATGCCGGTAAGATCCCGATCAAGCTGTACTACGGCATGCCGATCGGCCAGATGGCGTTCGAGTACCTGTCGAGCCCGTGCGAGCGCCCCTACGGGTCCAAGGGCCTCAACTCGAAGTACTACAAGGACAAGAAGCCGGTCGCGTCCAAGATGCACCTGAACTTTGTCGCCCCGAAGAAAAAGAAAGCGACCAAGAAGAAATAGCCCCTGAAAAAGCCCTGAAAAGGGCTTTTTCATCAGATTTTTCTGGTTTGCGCAAGCAAGAGCCGGCATGAGAAAATAAAGTATCGCTAATTAAACACCTATGGCCAAAGTATTTCTGTACGACGAGTATAATCCGGAGGATACGGCCATGATGCAGGCGCTTTATTCACGGAGCGCAGAAAGCGTTACGGTTCATGCGGAAAAGGTCAAAGCGAGCGGCTCGGGAAAATTCATGGAGCGATTCTATGTCGGATACGGTCACCAGTCGATCGCTGACTGTGGCAGTACCACTCTCTTTATCGAGGGGGTGAGTATGCTAGCCGATAAGGCCATTCAGGACTGGCCGCTGTATGCTGGACAAGAGGTGAGTACCCGGTACATCGACATGAGTAAACAGCCGATCCATGATCCGGTCGGATCAAAAGCTTCACAGGCAATTCTTAGACGCTGGATGGATTTCTATATTTCATCGGGCCCGGCTCTTGAAGTTCATTTGAAACAAAAGTATCCGCGCAAGGACAGTGAGGATGAGAAGGTCTACAACAAGGCAATCAAAGCCCGTACGTTCGATATTCTGCGGAGTTTCTTGCCAGCCGGAATGACGACACAGCTGTCGTGGCATACGAATCTGCGGCAGGCGTGGGACAAGATCTCGTCCCTGAGGTATCATCCGCTCGAAGAGGTCCGCTTAGTTACGGAGGATATCTGGACGGCATTGAAAAAGCGCTATCCAAATAGTTTCAGCCACAAACTGTATCCTGATCAGGAAGCCTATCGCTCCGACGTACTGAGCGCGCATACGTATTTTGCCCCGAAGAAATTCCCGAAGAAATTTTCGTCTTCTTCGACGATCAAGCCGGCTGCACTCAGTCCGTACAAGGAGCTTTTGAAAAAGCGACCGATCAAAACGAGTCTGCCGTTTTTTCTCCGAGCTTTAGGTACGTACTCTTTTGATTTCCTGCTCGATTTCGGATCGTTTCGCGACTTGCAGCGGCATCGCGCTAGTATCTATCAGATGCCTCTCCTTACGACAGAATACAGCTTTGAGAGCTGGTATCTTGATCAGCTGCCGGTAGCGCTACAGAAAAAAGCAAAAGCACTCATCGTATCGCAAGAGAAGGCGATCGCCAAACTTCGGGTATCGCCGGAGGAGCGGCAGTATTTCATTGCCATGGGTTTTCGGGTGCCGTGCCGTTTCACATTCGATTTACCTGCGCTGGTGTATTTCGTTGAGCTTCGTTCAGGACGGTTAGTACACCCGACACTTCGGCCGATAGCCCATGCGATGCATGCGGTACTGCGGAAGGAACTGCCAACCGTAACCTTACACACAGATTTGGATCAAGATGACTGGGATGTGCGCCGCGGTCTCCAGGATATCGTGAAAAAATAATTTGGTGAGTAATCTCCTATGGGAAAGATCGTTGTCTTGGTGCTGGTCGGGGTGGTAGGGATGCTCTGGTTTCTGAATGCGGATCGGAATGCTGTGAAAGAACCACCAGTTGCCACCGCGACCGAGGAGTCAGTCGATATTTCAAAGGCGCCGCGCATGGTGGTCGATCCCTTTGATGGCATGTCGGGTGCGGTCCGAAAGCCTAGCGAGGCGATCGAGCGGCTCACGTTTTCAAACACGATGCGGCTCGGTGACCAGTTCCGCGCGTTCCTCGATGATCCGGCGCGCATCATCGGCGCGAATGAAAAGCGCATCGGACTCCCGGATTTCCCAGCGAATTCGTCGCTTCGTACCGAAGCGGAACTCGCCCTCCTCCACGAGTATGTGACGCTCCGTACGCCAGAGCGGGTAGCGCAGATTAAGGCCGAGATCGGGCCTGATGGGATCAAGATCGGCCCGAAGACTGTTACTGCCTACATGACGGATCCAGAGTACGCGGCGACGGGCAAGGCGATTGACCAGCTCTTGGGCGAGATCAATCCGGTCGTGATGCGCGTGAAGAACAAGTTCGACCGCGTCCGGGCGCACAAGCTCGATCCGACTCTCGCGACGGTGATCGATGTCCCGGAGCATGGCGCGTACCCGAGCGGCCACTCGACGCAGGCACATGCGATCGCATTTCTCCTCTCGGCCATGGCACCCGAGCGGAGCCAAGAGTTCGAGAGCGATGCGCTCCGGGTCGCGGTGAATCGCGAGATCGCCGGTGTACACTATCCGAGCGATTCGGCGGCCGGCCGGATCCTCGCGCGGCAGATCGTCGATCTCATGCTGGCGAATCGTGACTATGCGGCGCTCGTCGAGTCGGCCAAGGCCGAGTGGGCGAAATAATCAGGGAGTAAATACATATATCTTAACGACGACTACCTATGCCGAAAATCGTTGCCGTGCTCGGAATGCCAGGGAGCGGAAAATCCGAAGCGATCGAATACCTCGTGAAGAAGTATGGATGGCCGAAGATCTATTTCGCCCAGCCGACGTTCGATGAGATGGAACGCCGCGGTCTCGAACGCAACCAAGCGAACGAACGGCTTGTCCGTGAAGACCTCCGCAACCTGCACGGTGAGGATTTCTATGCCCGCGAGGCGGTAAAGAAAGTCGAAGCGCTCACGGATGCGGATATTGTTTTGCTCGAGAGTTTTTATAGCGCTCCAGAGTATCGGGTGTTCAGGGACCGCTTCAAGGATGATTTCCTCATGATCGCGATTCACGCGCGTCCGTCCATCCGTCACAATCGGCTTTTGGTCCGGCCGGAGCGTCCGCTCTCGCTCCAAGAATCCGAAGAACGGGATTGGGCCCAGCTCAACCGGCTGACTCAGGGGACGCCGATCGCGCTCGCTGATTTCATGCTGGTGAACGAAGGAGATCTGACGGAATTGCAGGCCAAGCTGGATGCGACCGTGGAGCAAATCATGAACCAATAGTATGGCGAAAAAAAGAGGCAAGCTGATTGTCATCGACGGGAGCGATGGCTCGGGCAAAGCGACGCAGACTCGGGCGCTCCTCGCTCGGCTCAAAACGGAAGGATATCGGACGAAGACGCTCGACTTTCCGCAGTACGAGGCAAACTTTTTTGGCGCGCTCATCGGTCGATCTCTCGCGGGCGACTTTGGAGACTTCATCGCGATCGATCCGCATATCGGGTCAGTCCTCTATGCGGCTGACCGTTTCGAGTCGCGGCCCAAGATTGAGGCCTGGCTCAAATCCGGACACGTCGTCGTCCTCGACCGCTATGTCAGCGCGAACCAGATCCATCAGGGCGGCAAGATCCATGATGCCAAGAAGCAGCGGGAATTCCTCGGCTGGCTCGACACGATGGAACACGGCGTTTTCGGCCTGCCACGTCCGGATGTGATCATCTATCTCGATGTACCGGTTGAAGTCTCGCAGAAGCTCCTCAGTCATGAAGAACAGCAGCGCAAAAAAGTGTATTTGAAGAAAGGACAGAAGGATTTGGCCGAGACGAATGTGAAACACCTCTCTGAAAGCCGAGAGAACGCGCTCCGTCTCGTGAAGAAACTGAACCGCTGGGAGCGCATAAGCTGTACCGCGAAGGGGGAAATGCTCTCGCGCGAGAAAATCGCTGAGAAGGTCTGGTCTGTCGTAGAAAAAACGCTTTGAAAAAAACTATGAAGATACGCGTCAAAAAACTCCATCCTGATGCCAAGGTCCCAGCGTTTGCTCACCCGGGCGATGCGGGCATGGACCTTTTTTCGGTCGAGGATATGGTTCTGGCACCCGGCGAGCGAGGATCGGTACCGACCGGGATCGCCATCGAGCTTCCCGAGGGGTATGTCAGTCTCGTTTGGGACAAGAGCGGACCGTCGCACAAATTCGGGATGAAGACGCTCGGCGGCGTCCTCGACTCCGGCTACCGGGGCGAATACCTGATCGGGCTCGTCAATCTTGGCCGAGAGCCGTTCGAGATAAAAAGGGGACAGAAGATTGCTCAGCTCCTCATCCAGCGGGTCGAGCATCCGGAAATCCAAGAAACGGACGAACTCAGCGATACCAGCCGCGGGGCTGGAGGTTTTGGCTCGACTGGGGTACACTGATACATCATAAAGCCTATGGCACAGTACGAACCGACGATCGGCATGGAAGTACACGCGGAGCTCAAGACAGCTTCGAAGATGTTTTGCCGTTGTAAGAATGCACTCGGCCTCGAAACGCAGCCAAACGTGAATGTCTGCCATGTCTGTACCGGTCAGCCTGGCGCTTTGCCAGTCCCGAATGAAGAGGCGATCAGATCGGTCCAGAAAGTGGGCCTTGCCCTGAACTGCGCGCTCCGCTTCCATTCGAAGTTCGACCGGAAGAACTATTTCTATCCTGACCTCCCCAAAGGCTATCAAATTTCCCAGTTCGATGAGCCGTTCTGCGAGCGGGGAACGATGGAGATCGACGGGCGGCATTTCAATGTCACGCGCATCCATCTCGAAGAAGACACAGGCAAGCTGACCCATCCGGCTGGTGCAGATCATACGCTCGTCGACTACAACCGCGCAGGACTGCCGCTCATGGAACTCGTAACTGAGCCGGATTTCAGCACAGCCAAAGATGCGCGCGCATTCTGTCAGAAGCTGCGCCAGATTCTCCGGTATCTCGAGGTCTCGGATGCCGACATGGAAAAGGGGCAGATGCGCTGCGAAGTGAACATCTCGCTCCACGAAGTCGGTGCCGACCGCCTGTCGGGAACCAAAGTAGAAGTGAAGAATATCAATTCGTTCAAGGCGGTCGAACGCGCGATCGAGTACGAGATCGAGCGGCAAACGGAGATGCTTAATAATGGTGAAAAGATCGTCCAAGAGACGCGCGGCTGGGATGAGAATCGGAATGTAACGGTTTCTCAGCGAAAGAAGGAGTCAGCCCATGACTATCGCTATTTCCCCGAGCCGGATATCGCGCCGTTCGATTTTACGGCGGACTATGTGAAATCGCTCCGAGAGTCGTTGCCGGAGCTCCCCGATGAGAAGAAGACTCGATTCATGTCAGAGTTTGGCCTGCCCGAAAGCGATGCCAGCATCATCACCGAGGACAAGGAGATCGCCAATTATTTCGAATCGGTCGTGAGCGAGCTCGGTGCCAAGCAGGATGGCGGCGAACTGAAAGCCGCACTTCCGAAGGCGATCAAGCTCGCGGCCAACTACTTCATCACCGAAGTGAGGAAGCATCTCGCCGAAACGGGAACGGCGATCGGCAAATTCGTGGTGACGGCGGAGAATTTCGCGGAATTCGTTGTCGTAGTCGCTGACGGGACGATCAACTCGAGCGCTGCCCAGACGGTCCTCGCGGAAATGTACAAGGGCGAGGACAATGATCCGTCGCACATCATCGAGCGGCTCAATTTGGCGCAGATGAGCAACAGCGGCGAACTGGAGGCGGTCGTCGATGGCGTCCTAGCGAAGAACGCCCAGTCAATCGCTGACTTCAAAGCGGGCAAACAGAACGCGCTGCAATATCTCGTCGGTCAGGTCATGAAGGAAACCAAGGGAAAGGCGAACCCAGGCGTCGCCAAGGAGCTCCTCGAGAAAAAACTTGCAGCCTAGTTTTATCCTATGCAACAGGTCGTGGTTATCGGCGGCGGCGATGCATTCGATACATATGATGCGTATCTTGCTGCGCTCCGCCAGCGCACGTTTGACCTAGAGCGTCTCAGGGGGAGGGGTTGGAAATCGTCTCTCGGTTCGGTGCTGGGCGAAGGATTCGATGTGCTTTCGCTTCGCATGCCCTGTCCGGACAACGCGAAGTATCTCGAATGGAAGATCGTTTTTGAAAAACTTCTCCCACTTCTTTCCGAACCCGCGATATTTGTCGGTCATTCGCTCGGCGGCATATTTCTCGCGAAGTATTTTTCCGAGGAACGCCGTTTTGAAAAAGTGAAGGCGCTTTTTCTTGTGGCGGCGCCATTTGAGGATGGGAACGGGTATTCGCTCGTTGATTTTTCTATTTCTGACGATTTGAGCGGTTTGAGATTTTCGCGTATTCCCATCCATCTGTATCAGAGCGAAGATGATACAATCGTCGCGTATTCGAGCCTCGAGCGATACGAAGAGGCGCTGCCGTCGGCCGTGCGACATTCCTTCGCGGATCGCTGGCATTTTGTTCAAGAGGAGTTTCCCGAGATTGCCCAGGATATCCGTAGTCTCCGATAAAAAACGGCGCCGACAAAGCGCTGTTTTTATTTCTTCACGAGTTTCAGGGCCTCGCTCGCATCTTTGACCCAGTGGATCTTGACCCCTTGTTTTTCAAGTCGGCGAAGCGAGGAGCGCTGGCGCTTGGCGTAGTGAATGATGTCGTAGGGGAGTTCGGTGTAGAGCTCGGCGTCTGTCAGCTTTTTCTGGAGAAAGCGGACGAGGGCGCGATACTCGAGCCCGAATGACTCGAGCCGCTCATAGGAAAGACCGCCGCGATTGAGTTTCACTGTTTCTTCGAGCATGCCGGCCTTCATCCGAGCCATGAAACGCTCGCGGATCTTCCGGTTCAGTTCGTCGACCGGAGGGTTGAGGCCGATGACAATATAGCGCGAGAGGTCGGGGAGCGCAGCGCGGTCGATCGCTGGTACTTTGCCGAGCGCTTTGGCGATCTCGATGGAGCGGAGAAGCCGGACTTTGTTGGCTTTGTCGATGGTTTTAGCACGCTCCGGGTCGAGCCGCTTCAGATAGCCATAGAGCTCGCCAGCGTCTTTCTTGCCCCATTTTTCACGGAAGACCGGATCGGGAGCGACTTTTGGCAGGGGGAGTCCCAGCATGAGCGCTTCGATCCAGAACGCCGTGCCGCCGCAGATGATCACACGTTTCCCGCGCGCCTCGATATCGCTGACAGTTTTGGCAGCATCGGCGAGGAAATGCGAGACATTGTATTCGATCTTTGGGTTGGCGACGTCGATGAGGTGGTGGCGCGCCTGGCGTTGCTCTTCTTTCGTCACTTTGCCGGTACCGAGATCCATACCGCGGTAAACCTGCCGGCTGTCAGCCGAAACGATCTCGGCACCGATGGCGCGGGCGAGCTCGATCGCGAGTGCGGACTTACCTGAGGCGGTTGGTCCGACGATGACGATGATGGGCGGCTTTTCCATAAGTGGTGAGTATGCCGGAAAATCGGAGTTTTGGGAAGAGTCAGGCTGTTCCATCATCGACTTTGGTTACGCCAGGAATGGACTCGAGTGTCGCGACGGATTCGGCGCTTTTTTCGATCGAAAACGAGGTTTGGATGGTTTGTCCGAGGAGCCTGAGCGTAATGCCGACCGCTCCTGGCGGCAGGCGGCGGAGGACTTTCCCGATCTCGTCGAAGAGCCGGGAGTCAGCGGTGTCGGCGCAGTGGATGGCGAGGTATTCCTTGGCCGGCTTCGGGGCCTCGGTTTTTCCGAATTGGTATTTCTCGTGGGTCTTGGCGACGCGGTCGAATTCGGAGACGGTCTCGAGGTTCATCCGGCGTACGTCATCGGCGGCGAGACGGAGGAGTCCGTCTTTGCGTGTCACCTTGAGATCGATCATCACGATCTCGTCCTCGTTCATGAGTCCGGCGACGCGTTCGGCTGTCTTGCCGAAAACGAGGATGTCAACGCGGCCGGTCATGTCTTCGAGCGTGACGAAGTAGAGCGGCTGACCGGTCTTGGAGAGCGACTTCCGGGCGCTCGTAATGACGCCACCGATGCTGACGCGCTTGCCGTCCGGCTCCTTCTCCAGATGACCGATTTCGGTCGCGGCTTTTTTCAGATATTCGGCGAATTCGGTCATCGGGTGATCGGTGACGTAGAGGCCGAGGAGCTCTTTTTCCCACGCGAGGCGCTCTTTCTTCGTTGATCGCACGGTTTCCTTGAGCGGAATCTTCATTTCGGGGAGCGGCATATCACCGAACAGACTCTGGCCATGGGTTTCTTTCAGGGTGCGGAGCTCTTTGCCGTGAGCGATGATCGCGTCGAGATTGTCGAGGACGATTCTCCGCTCCGAGAGGGAGTCGAAAGCACCGACTTTCGCAAGCGCTTCGATGGTCCGCTTGTTGAGGTCTTTCGTCTGTACGCGGTCCATGAAGTCTTCGAGCGAAGCGTATTTGCCGCCGCGTTTCCTCTCTGCAACGATCTCTTCGGCGGCCATGGTCCCGACATTTTTGATCGCGTTCAGTCCGAAGCGGATGTGTTCTTTTCCATCGTCACTCTTGATGACCGCAAAGGTATCAAAGGACTCATTCACGTCCGGAGGCAGGACGTCGATGCCGATTTCACGTGCCTCGCGGACCTCGATGGCGATGCGGTCCGTATCGCCCTGATCGCTCGTGAGGAGCGCGGCCATGAATTCGGCGGGGTAGTGGGCTTTGAGGTAGGCGGTCTGGTACCCGATGAGCGCGTAACAGGCAGCATGAGAGCGGTTGAAGCCATAGCCAGCGAACGGTTCGATAAAGGCGAAGACTTTCTCGCCGATAGCGCGACCGACGCCGGTTTTCTCGCAGCCTTCGACGAACTTCACACGCTGGCCATCGACAAGCTCTTTGATTTTCTTGCCGACCGCTTTGCGGAGTACGTCGGCTTCGCCGAGGCTGAATCCAGCGAGGTCGCGAGCGATCTGCATGAGCTGTTCCTGGTAGACGGCGACGCCATAGGTGTTTTTCAGAATCGGCTCGAGTTTGGGGTGGAGGTACTTCACTTCGCGCGTCCCGTGTTTCCCCGCGATGAAGTCGGGGATGTATTCCATCGGACCGGGCCGATAGAGCGCGACCATCGCGATGATGTCTTCAAAGACGGTCGGCTTCAGCTGCTTCAGATAGCGTTTCATGCCCGTCGATTCGAGCTGGAATACGCCGGTGGTATGGGCTTCCTGGAGGACCTTGTACGCGGCTTCGTCATCGAGTTCGAGTTTCTCGATATCGGGCACTTCTTTGCCAACCTTTTTCGCGATCTTGAGCGTATTCTCGATGATGGTGAGGTTCTTGAGTCCGAGGAAGTCCATCTTGAGGAGTCCGATTTTTTCGACGGCGTTCGCCTTGGTCGAGGAAGCGTACTGGGTGACGACCGCGTTCTCGCTGCCGGCGACGCGCTGGAGGGGGGTGTATTCGGTGACCGGGTCTTTGGTGATGACGACGCCGCAGGCATGCATCGAAGTGTGGCGAGCGAGCCCTTCGATTTTCTTGGCGGCGTCGACGAGCCGGCGTACTTCGCTCGAGCTCTCGTAGTGCGATTTGAATTCGGGTACGCCTTCGAGCGCTTCGGCGATCGAGGTGAACATGGGGATCATCTTGGCAGTCCGGTCGCAGAGTTCGAGCGGGATGCCGAGGGCGCGTCCGACATCGCGGATACTGCCTCGGGCGGCCATGGTTCCGAACGTGATGATTTGCGCGACGTGATCCGCACCATAGCGCTGCCGCACATAGCCCAGCACGTCTTCGCGACGCGTATCAGCGAAGTCCATATCGACATCGGGCATGGAGATACGTTCGGGATTGAGAAAGCGTTCGAAAAGCAGGTCGTACTTGATCGGATCGAGGTTGGTGATACCCGTCAGATAGGCGACGAAGGATCCGGCGGCGCTGCCACGGCCCGGGCCGACGACGACCCCGTTATTCTTTGCCCAGTTCACGAAGTCGGCCACGATGAGGAAGTACGAGGCGAAACCGGTCTTTTCGATGACCGAAAGCTCGTAGTTCATGCGTTCCTCGCGCTCGGGAGTGAGCGCCTCTCCTGGATAGCGCTTTTCGAGACCGGCGAGGCAGAGTTCGCGGAGGTATCCGTCGGCGGTCTTGCCTTCGGGTAGGGGAAACGAGGGGAGTTGGTTTTCACCCATCTTGAGATCGAAATTGCAGAGCGCTGCGACTTTTTCGGTGTTATCGCAGGCCTCTGGCAGGTCTTTGAAGAGTTCGCGCATCTCGGCCTCGCTCCGGAATGAGAGATCGAACGATTTCATGCTGAAGCGTTCGGTGTCGGTCACTTTCTTGTTGTCGCGGATGGCGAGGAGGACGTCTTGTGTCTCGGCATCCTCACGGCGGATATAGTGGACGTCATTGGTTGCGACCAGCGGTATGCCGGTTTCGCGCGAGATCTGGACCAGTCCCTGATTGGCCGCGATCTGGTTTTCGTGCTCATGCGGCTGGACTTCGAGATAGAAATTGCCCGGTCCAAAGATATCTTGATATTCGAGCGCGACATTTTTCGCGCGTTCGACATTGCCGTAGAGCGTCTCGGCGGGCACCTCTCCCTGGAGCGACCCCGAAAGCGCGATGAGCCCTTCATGATACTGCCGGAGAAGTGCTTTATCAGTTCGCGCCTTGTAGTAAAACCCCTCGAGCTGGGCGATCGAGATGATTTTCATGAGGTTCTTGTACCCGGTCTCATTTTTCACAAGGAGCACCAGCTGATTACGTCGTCGGTCCTCGGCCGTGTTATTTTTGCTCCGGAGATCTTTGGATACCCAGACCTCCGCGCCGATGATTGGCTTGATGCCGGCATCCTTGGCGTGGCTATAGAATTCGACCGCCGCATAGAGTGCCGAAGTATCGGTGAGCGCGAGCGCTGTCATGCCGAGCTCCTGTGCCCGGTGGATCAGCTGATCCGGCGTCGGGAGCGCAGTGAGCAGCGTGTAGTGCGAATGGGTATGGAGGTGGACGAAGCCCATAGATTTAATTTTTGGTAATAAAAAAACCGCACTCAAGCAGTCGTAAGGATTGGGGGAGAAAATCGCTCATAAGTATATTTCCCTCCGTCGCCGGCTTGCGCGCGTGGTTCGGGCAGAGAAGATTACCTGCCCAGTATAGCGCCATTAGCTACAGAAAAAAAGCACCCCTCGGCATGCAGTTGCATGGCGAGGGGGGCGCTTGTCGGCAGGGCTTGGGCGCACTTTCCGGCTATCGGACGAAGCCTGTCACCAGGTCGCGGTACCCGGTGAGCAGCGTCACCTGGGCATCGCTGCGGCTGAAGGTGAGCAGGTTCTCGTTGGCGAGCGAGTCGAGTCCGGCCAGCATCTGGATCCGGGTGAACATGATGCCACGCATGTGGATGCCGGTGACGTCACCGTGGACATGGATGAGGACAGGAAACAGCACCCCACCATCGTCCTGGATGGTGATGAACCGGGCGAGCATGGCAGCGACCCATCGCGCTTCGACCGTACTTAGGACATTGGCCCAGGTATCCGGGTCTTCGAGAAGCGTCTTCAGCGTCTCCGAAGAGTTCGACAGGGACATGAGAGTCTCCGAGGTTGTGCCGTGACCAGTGGCATTGGGGGCGAAGGAGCAAATCCGTAGGGTCGAATACGGAGCAGTATTAAACTATATTCCTTGAAAATACGCAAGGGTCAAGACGAAAATCTAGGAGACCACTATAATGCGGGTATTCTATGAAACTACCGACTTTTGACTACGAATCGGGCCAGCTCAGTCAGGGGCATATCCCTATTGGGATTGATGAAGCGGGCCGGGGGCCGCTCGCCGGTCCGGTGGTGGCTGCCGCTGTTTTGTTCAAATCGACTGATTTCAAGATTCCGTCTGGCCGCGAAAAGGATTTCGGTCTCATCCGCGACTCGAAGAAACTCTCCGAAAAGCAGCGTGAGATGGCGTTCGCAATTGTCCAGGAATACTTTCACATCGGTATCGGCATCGTCTCGGCCGAGACGATTGATCGCGTGAACATCCTGCAGGCGACGTTTCTCGCGATGAAGAGTGCTCTATCCGAACTGGAGCGGGTCGCGGGACTCCGCGGCAAAGAGTCTTCACTGGTGCTCCTCATCGATGGCAATCAGGAGCTCCCGAATCTGTCGCTTCGGCAGACGGCGGTCGTGGATGGCGATGCGCTCGTGCGCTCGATCGCGGCTGCTTCCATCATCGCGAAAGTGACGCGTGATCGGCTTATCATCCTCGCTGATCATGAATATCCGGCTTATGGCTTCGCGCGGCACAAAGGGTACGGGACCAAGGAACATATGGATGCGCTCCGAAAATATGGGCCTTGCCCCATCCATCGAAAGAGCTTCCGCCCGGTCCAATTAGCCAACCCAGAGGCCGTAAACAAGCGATTTTCCCGTGATCTTCAGCCGCGCCAGAAGTCTAGTCTTGCCAAGAAACGGCCGCTCTGATAGAGTGTGAGGGCCTTCCAAAGGGCTTTTTTGTAATGAATCCTCGCTAGTTGCCAATCCTATGGCTCTCCCCAAGCAACGACATACCCATCATCGCCGCGATCGAGCGCGCAAGTTCCTTGAACTCAAAACCGTCTCGACCGCCAAGTGCTCGAAATGCGGCGCCGCTACGATGCCGCATCGGGCCTGCAAGGAGTGCGGCCACTACAAGGGTCGCGAAGTCGTGAAGACCGCTCCGAAACTGAAGAAGGAACAGGCCGCGTAAAGCGGTCTTTTCGTTTCGGCTCGTCTCCTTTCAGAGTGGTATGGTATACTGAGCGGGAAATATACAAGTAGCTCCAGCTGTTCGCCAACCGGCGGAGGCGGATTAACACCATGGCCAATAGACACCTCCAGCGTTCGGTCGTCATGCAGTCTCTCTTTGAATGGGACTTTCAGGGAAAGCACGATGAAAAAGCGCTCGCCGTCCTCCGCAAAAATATGGAGGAATTTGCCCCCGGTCTCGAGGACTATGCGTTCGCACGCCGAGCGATGGAAAGCGTACTGAAGAATCGTCCGACGATCGATGAGCTCATCGAGAAGTGCGCGCCCGAGTGGCCGCTCGAGCAGGTGACGGTCGTGGACCGCAACATCCTCCGGCTCGGCATCGCCGAGCTCATGTTCGGCGATTACGATGAAGTGCCGCCGAAGGTCGCCATCAATGAAGCGATTGAACTCGGGAAAAGTTTCGGCTCGGACGCGACGCCGCGTTTCGTGAACGGCGTCCTCGGGACGATCTATCGCGAAATGGGCGAGCCGATGAAAGACGATACGAGCGAGAAACACAAAGCCGAACGAGAGAAGCGCGAAGCAGTGGGGGCCGCGGATTCGGAAGGGACTGAAAAGAAACCGAAAAAGACTGCGAAAAAAAGTGCCTAGCGGCGCTTTTCTTCGATAAGCGAGAATCGTCTCAGGACATGCTATGACATTTGATGCTCAGAAAATCGCAAAGGCGCTCGATATCAAGATCGGCAATACGGCGCTTTTTCAGGAGGCGGTCACGCATCGGTCGTATTTGAACGAACACAAGAGTCATCCGGTACCGCACAATGAGCGGCTTGAATTTCTCGGCGATGCGGTGCTCGAGCTCGCCGTGACCGAACGGCTGTATGCAGACTTTCCGGACCGGCCCGAAGGCGAACTGACGGCGCTCCGGGCAGCGCTGGTGAACAGCGACATGCTATCCAGAATCGGTCGCGACCTCGGTATCGAGCAGTTTCTCCTCATGAGCCGGGGCGAGGCCAAAGACACGGGCCGGGCGCGGGCGTTCCTCATCGCGAATGTGGTCGAGGCGGTCATCGGCGCGCTTTACCTCGATCAGGGATATGGCGCGGCAAAAGCGTTCATCGAAGCGCGCGTTCTGACCAGAATCCAAGAGGTGCTTGATGCGAAACTGTACACCGATCCGAAAAGTCGTTTCCAGGAGCTTTCCCAGGAGAAACTTGGCGTCACGCCGCAGTACCGTGTCCTCCGCGAGTCTGGCCCCGATCATGACCGTCGCTTCATCGCTGGTGTATTCATCGGGGACGAACTCATCGCTGAGGGCGAGGGACTATCCAAGCAAGACGCCCAGCGCAGCGCTGCCAAAGAGGCGCTCGTAAAGAAAGGTTGGTAGCTTTTTCTTTTGGCCTCGGAAAAGCTATACTAGAGGCATACAAGGGAATGCGCCGCGTTTTCGGCTGTTTCTTTTCTGATATCCCGCTTTCGCATGTATCTCAAGAAGCTCGAACTGAACGGTTTCAAGTCTTTTGCCACGAAGACGGTTTTGGATTTTCTCCCGGACTGCGATATCGCGGGTGGCGGCAAATGCGGCATCACGGCGATCGTCGGACCGAACGGTTCCGGAAAATCCAACGTCGCCGATGCGATCCGCTGGGCAATCGGCGAACAATCATCCAAAAATCTCCGCGGCAAGAAATCCGAGGATGTCATCTTTGCCGGAACCGAAGGCAAGGCGCGCCTCGGAACGGCGGCGGTGACGCTCTATTTCGATAACACCGACAAGCGTATCCCGATTGAGTTTTCGGAAGTCGCCATCACGCGCAAGGTGCACCGGAGCGGCGAGAGCGAATACCTCATCAATGGTTCGCGCGTCAGACTGCTCGATGTCGTCGACCTCCTCGCGAAGGCGGGCGTGGGTAAAGACAGCTACTGCGTCATCACTCAGGGCATGAGCGACGCTGTTTTGAACGCGACGCCACTTGAACGGCGGGCGATCTTTGAGGATGCTGCCGGGGTGAAGCAGTATCAGATCGAGAAAGAGCGGGCGCTTCGAAAACTTGAAAGCGCGCGCGAAAACCTCGTCCGGGTAGATTCGCTCGTCATCGAGATCGAGCCGCACCTCCGGAACCTCCGTCGTCAGGCGGAAAAGGCCTCGCAGGCGAAGGACATCGCTTCGAAACTTCGAGCAAAGCAGGAGCTTCTCTATAGCTACCTCTGGCATTCTTTTCACGAGGAGCGTGAAGGTCTTGTTTCACGACGGAAAGCCATCGAGGATGCGATCGCAAAACTCGAAGGGGAAACGCGGGAATTGGAAGAACGGTCCCGGCGTGCCGCAGCGGCGATGGAGACCAACGATCGTGAAGAAGCCATCGAGACCGAGATCGGGAAACTTCGCGAAGACCTGAACGGGATTATCCGCGAGAAAAGCATTCTCGAAGGTCGGCGCGAAGCCGAAGTCGAAAAACAGAGGGAGCGCGAGGAAATCGAGGTCATCCCGGTCGATTTGCCGTTTGTCCAGGCCCGGCTCGAGGAGATCGCGAAGCTCCAGTCCGAACTCATCGACAAATTGGCACACGCGGAAAAGCTCGAGGATCTGCAGGATATCCGAGAGTTCGCGACGGTCGTCCGTCAGCGCGTTGCTGATCTCCGGGCCCAGGCCGGCGAGGGGAGCGTCAAGATGAAGAAAATCATGGCCCTCTCTGATGAAGAGCGCGAAGCGGCAGCTGCCCGCATGGCCGAGATCGAGTCTCAGCTCGCCCGACTTCAAGAAAGCGCGCGGCTAGGAGAAGAAAAAGTCGCAGCAAAGAGCGCCGAACTCGGAGCGGTTCGCGAAGCAGGCCGAACTGAGCGCGAAGCCTACTTTCAGGCGGAGAAAGAATTCCGTGAAAAAGAGCATCTTCTTCAGCGAAAGAAAGACGATCTGAACGATTTGAAGGTCGGACTCGCCCGTGTCGAGGTGCGCGAAGAAGACTTGACGACACTCGTTCGCGAAGAGCTCTCGGCCTCACCTGAAACGCTTCAGTACGACGGTACGCCGGTCGAGCGAGAAAAACTCGAACGCGAAGTTGCTCGGCTCAAGGTGGAAGTTGAACACGCCGGGACGATCGATCCCTTGGTCGTTGATGAATTCCAAGAAACAGAAAAACGCTTTACGTTTCTTTCGACTGAGTCCGAGGACCTCAAGAAAGCCATCGAATCGCTCAAAGAGGTGATCAAAGAAATGGATCACAAGATCGATGCAGCGTTCAAGGATGCGTTCAAGGAAATCGATAAGCGTTTCGCGGAGTATTTCAAGATCATCTTTGGTGGTGGCAAGGCAAGTCTCGAGATCGTAAAGGTGAAACTGCGGAAATCGGCCGAAGAAGCGGCTGAAGATGAGGACGAAGTCAGCGATGCAGAGACTATGCCCGAAGCCTATGAGGTCGGCATCGAGATCGCGGCTTGCCCGCCTGGGAAGCGCATTCACAATCTCTCCATGCTTTCGGGTGGTGAGCGCTCGCTGACCTCGCTTGCACTCCTCTTTGCTATCATTTCGCATAACCCGCCGCCATTTGCGGTTCTCGACGAAGTGGAGGCGGCACTTGATGAGGCGAATTCGCGGCGGTTCTCCAAGATGCTCGCAGAGCTTTCCGAGCATACGCAGTTCATCGCCATAACGCATAACCGCGAGACTATGGCACAGGCCGGACTCCTCTATGGCGTGACGATGGCCAAAGACGGCGTCTCCAAGCTCCTCTCTGTCCGGCTCGATCAGGTCGGCGATGGCGGAAAAGTCGATACGAAATAGCATGCACATACTCGAGGGTGCCGAAAAATCCAAAGCGGAAGTGTATTTCCAAGAGGCGGCGGCTCTGGCGCGGCAGGCGACCTGCGGCGATGCGCACTGCGGCGCAGTGATCGTGAAGGACGGGGAGATTATCGGGCGCGGATTCAATTCACCACCGGCCGGCACGTCAGTGAATCGTTGTCACATTCCGAAGTCGGCGTACCACCCCAAAGTGACCGATAAGACCTGCTGCATCCATGCCGAGGTCCGTGCGGTTCAGGATGCGCTCCGGCAGCAGCCTGATAAGCTTTCCGGATCGGCCCTCTATTTCGTCCGGGTCGACGAAGCGGGCGACCTAAAGCGCTCAGGAGAGCCGTACTGCACGCTCTGCAGCAAAATCGTCCTCGACGCCGGGATCGCGACTTTTCACCTCTTCCGAGAGGAGGGTATCGTGAGCTACTCGGCCGACGAATACAATGAGCGCTCGTTTTCCTATGCTGGCTAATCCGTCGGCCGTTGACAGGGAATCCGAATCAGGCTAGAATGGCCTTCGTATATCGCTTTTTACGCTTTTTTAGGGAAATTATGCTCGTCATTCGCCTCAACCGTTTCGGCAAGAGAAACCAGGCCCAGTTCCGGGTCGTCCTTCAGGAGAAAACCAAGGCTCCCGGTCATCGCCATATCGAGATGCTCGGTAGTCATAATCCGCACTCGAAAGTGACGATTCTGAAGAAGGATCGTATCCTGTACTGGATCGGCCAGGGCGCCCAGCCGTCTGACCGGGTGCACAACATGCTCGTGAAAGAGGGCGTCATCGAGGGAAAGATCATCCCAAAGAAAATGCCTCGCCCGGTGAAGAAAGAGGCTGAAAGTGCTGAGCCTGTCGAAGCAAAGGAGGCTCCGAAAGCTGAGGAAGCTGCACCGGTAGCTGAAGCAGCTCCAGCTGAGGCGGCGCCAGTAGAAGCCCCAAAAGCCGAGTAAGCGGGGTTGACGGAGACGGGTTTCTCGGGTACGATGGTGCTACAACTGAATATTTCCAGAGACCTAAAGTGATGTCGCAGGACTCGTAAATCTTTAGCAGGAACAATCAAGGGCTTCGGCCTTAAG
Organism: uncultured Bdellovibrionales bacterium; assembly: GCA_964617535.1. Lineage (GTDB taxonomy): Bacteria > Patescibacteriota > Minisyncoccia > Moranbacterales > UBA1568 > SSEF01. Next base: position 17,818 of record CAZTYU010000014.1, read on the forward strand.
AGTGTTTCGGTCTCCTGGAAAAGGAGATTTTTTGTTTCTTAAGAGGACTACATCACTATGCAGCAGAATAAATCACAGAAGACCGAGCTCATCGCCGAGGTCGCAGCCAAGGCGAAGGACTCAAAGGCTCTCGTCTTTGCCAACTTCAAGGGCGTTTCCGTGAAGGACATCACGACGCTCCGTCGGAGCCTCCGCGAGACCGGATCAAGCTGGCAGGTTTTGAAGAAAACCCTCCTCAATCGGGCGCTGGATGAGGTTGGTGTGAAAGTGGATGCGCGCAGTCTTGATGGTCAGGTCGGAGTCGCGTTCTCGAGCGATGAAGTCGCTGCCGCCAAGACGATCGCGGATTTCCTGAAAGCGAACAAGGAATCGACGCTCTCGATTGTCGGGGGATCGCTCGGCTCCGAGGCGCTTTCCGTCGAAGCCGTGAAGGCACTTGCCAAGCTTCCGTCTCGGGATGAGCTCCGTGCTCAGCTCGTGGGGACGCTCCAAGCGCCGATCAGCGGATTTGTCCGGACGCTCTCGGGCAATCTCACTGGGCTCGTGCGAGTGCTCGGTGCGGTGCGGGATACGAAGAGTGCCTAATCAATTTGTAATAAGGTAATAACCATTACGCATATGTCAGAGGAAAAGAAGGAAGTCGTCGTGCCGGAGAAGTTCGAGAAGCTCGTCGCCGAGATCGAGAAGATGAGCGTGCTCGACCTGTCCGAGCTCGTGAAGGTGCTTGAGGACAAGTTCGGTGTTTCGGCCGCTGCCCCGATGATGATGGGCGCGATGCCGGCCGCTGGTGGTGCTGCTGAAGCCGCCGAGGAGAAGACCGACTTTGATGTCGAGCTCACGGCTGCTGGTGCCCAGAAGATCAATGCGATCAAGGCGGTCCGCGAAGTGACCGGTCTCGGCCTCAAGGAAGCCAAGGACCTCGTCGATGGCGCCCCGAAGGTCATCAAGGAGAAGGTCGCCAAGGCTGACGCCGAGGCGATGAAGAAGAAGCTCGAGGAAGCCGGTGCGACCGTCACCCTCAAGTAATCTTCTTTCTGGAAGAATCAAAAGGACCCCGAAAGGGGTCTTTTTTTGACAAAAAATACGAGAGGAGTAGGATGGCAAAGTATCAAACCTTGGCCTTAAAAGGGCCTGTTTTGTTTCTCTTTTTATTTACTTTTCGAAAAACAGAAGCTCGGTCACGGCGGTGAATGAGTACGCGGCAAGAACGCGAGAGGCTCATGAATCCCGGGTCGAGCATCCGTTTTTCTCCCTCCTGCTTATGTCGCTCGAAGTCGTCCTCGCGGTTGCTGTACTCATGCTCATCTCTATCGGGACGTATTTCGTCGCCGGTCGGCTTCGGGTCCCGTATACGGTACTCCTCGTCATTGTGGGTTCTGTCCTCGTACCGCTTTCGAATTTTCCTTTCTTTCACTTCATCAAAAGCTTTCAGCTTTCGCCAGAGCTCCTTTTCTTCGTCTTCCTGCCAGTGCTCATCTTCGAGTCGGCCTACAACATGAACATGCGGGAGATGGCCGAGAATATCCGGTCGATCTCGTGGCTCTCGGTAGTTAGTCTCCTCGTTTCGGCCTTTTTTGTGGCGTTCGCGCTGTATTGGGGGCTCAGGCTTATCGGCTTCCCAGTACCGTTCATGGCAACGCTTATTTTCGGTGCGCTTATTTCAGCGACGGATCCTGTGGCAGTGCTCGCTCTCTTCAAAGAATTCGGCGTGCCGCGCCGACTCTCGCTCATCTTTGAGGGAGAGAGCCTGTTCAACGACGGTACCTCGCTCGCGCTGTTCCTTATCGTGCTCGAAGTAGCCATCGCTGGATTTACGGGATTTGGCAGCCTCTTCAGTGGTCTCTTCATGTTTACGACGATGGTTTTGGGCGGTGTCGCTTTCGGTCTCCTCATGGGTTTTATCTTCTCCAAGCTGATTGGCAAGGTGAAGGACAACGAGCATATCGAAATCACACTGACCATGCTCGTGGCACATCTCACATTCATCCTCTCCGAACTCATTTCACATCACCTCGTGCTCTTCGGACAGGAGATCAAGTTTTCATCGATTATCGCGACCGTCATGGCGTCGATGGTGATCGGCAATTACGGCCGCTTCAAGATCTCGCCGCGCGTTGAGGAATATATGGAGAAGTTCTGGGGATACTTTGCTTTCGTCGCCAACTCACTCGTGTTTATCCTCATGGGACTCCTCTTTGCCGATCTTCCAATCCAGTTCGATCACTTTATCCTCCCGATGCTCATCACGGTCCTGGTGGTTCTCGTCGGCCGGGCGCTCTCGATCTATCCGGTCGTGGCAGCCGTCAATTGGATGAAGAAAGAAAAGCCGATACCAATGTCCTGGCAGCATCTCCTGGCGTGGGGGAGCCTGCGCGGTGCACTCGCGGTCACGATGGTGCTCCTCATTCCGGATACGCTTACGCTCCCGGGCTGGACGTATGACTTTACCGTAAAGGAATTCGTCGCAGCGATCACGATCGGCTGTATCTACTTCACCCTCTGTATTAAGGCGACTTCGATCGGGGTGATGATCAAGAAGATGAAACTGTCTGACCTGACCCCGCTGGAGACGGTGGAGTATCACGAGTGTTCAGCCTTGGTCTATCAGGAAGCGCTCGAGAAGCTCGAGGATTTCCATGGCAAAGGATATGTGAAGAATGAGATTTTCGAGCGTCTGAAACGCGAGTATACAGAACGCTACGAGCAGTCGGCGGCGTCCTGCAAATCGCTTTTTGATGCGACTCCGGCTGATATGGGCCGCGCGCTCCAGATGTATGCCCTCGGCATGGAGAAACGCTTCCTGAAAGAGCTTTTTGTCTACCAGGAAATCTCGGAATCGGAATACAAGGAGATTTTGAATAAGATCGCCATCCAGACCGATCGGGTCGAGGAGGGGAGGGAACAAGTGACTGGTCATGCCGAGCGTTTCCAGCAGGACTGGTTTGAGGTGCTCGTCATGTGGTTCCGAAAGAAGTTTTACCCAAAGACGCCGAAGCAGGAGCTTCTCGAGGAATACCGCTATTATCGCGCCCAAGAAGTAGTGCTCGCCAAGGTGCTCCGCCGCCTGAAGTCGATCTCGGAACGGTTCCCCGGGCTCTACGGAGACGATACTTCGATCCGGTCAGTAATCGCACTCTACGAAGGGCTCCGCGCCGATGCCGAACGGAAGCGCGACGGGGTCGCGGCAAAGATCGGAACCGAGCTGACCTATCTGAATGAATCCTTCGGCCGTTATGCGCTTTTCAAGACCGAAGAGCGGATGCTGGATGAACTGTTGGAAAACGCGATGCTGCCGCGTAAGGTAGCGAATATGCTCTATAATGAACTGAAAGACGAGGCGTACTCGATCTAGAACTAGGAAAACACTATGGAATTCTTCGGTATCGACATGGTACAAGCAATCAAGACGATCGGGTACGTCGGGCTTTTCGGAATCGTGTTCGCTGAGACCGGTCTTTTTCTCGGGTTCTTTTTCCCCGGGGATAGCCTGCTCTTTGTAGCGGGCGTCTTGGCGGCTCAGGGATTCTTCTCGCTGCCGATTCTCCTCGTCATCCTCTTCATCGCTGCCTTCACTGGGAATATGGTCGGTTATTGGTTCGGGGCTTTTGTCGGGCCGAAAATATTCACACGCGAGGACTCGCTCCTCTTCCGTAAGTCGCACATCCTCAAAGCGCAGGCGTTCTATGAGCGCTATGGCGGCAAAACTATTGTGCTTGCTCGTTTTGTTCCGATCGTCCGGACCTTTGCGCCGATCGTCGCCGGGGTAGCGCGGATGCATTACGGTACTTTCGCTTTCTTTAACTTTCTCGGGGCGCTTCTCTGGTCGGTCGGATTGACCACGGCGGCGTATTACCTTGGCAGCCTCATCGAGGATATCGACCGCTACCTCCTCCCGATTATTGTGCTCATCATTTTCCTTTCGGTTTTGCCGGGAGTGTTCGAGTACTGGCGCGACCGAAAAGAATCGAAGGCGAATGGGGCGGTGGACAAAAAGTAGGGTGGGGAGTATGCTAGTCGGGTAAAAATACTGGACGCCTGTCGCCTGATTTTTGGTTTCTCTGTAACGAAAGACATCGTATGTATCGCATGCTGAAGAAAATCTTTTCGACGCCGCTGGCCGTTCGGAGTGAGCGAGAGATTCGCGGGACGGAGCTCGAAAAAGTAGGGATGGCAGTCAAGGAAAAGGCTAGAAGGGTATTCGGCGGTTCGATCGCGATCCGTGAGGTGGCAGCAGGATCGAGCAATGCGGAAGAGCAGGAACTTACAGCGCTCACCAATGCCTACTATGATGTCGAGCGTTTCGGTGTGCATTTTGTCGCCTCGCCGCGACATGCGGATATGCTGTTTGTTACCGGTCCGGTCAGTCGCAATATGGCTGACGGGGTTCGTCATTCGTACGAGGCGATGCCGACGCCGAAATGGGTCGTCGCGGTTGGGGACGGTGCGATCGATGGCGGTATCTATCGCGATTCATATGCTGTCTATAATCGGGTCGAAGATCTCATCCCGGTGGATTTCAAGATCCCCGGTGATCCGCCGTCGCCGATGGCTGTTTTGAAGGCTCTGCTTGAGATTCTCGACCAGATTGATCGCCGAAGAACTGAAAAGTCCTAACGTATGGAATTCTTTCTGACTGAAGACGCGCTGTTTCTTCTGGTAGCCTCGTTCCTCATCGGGGCGGTGGCTTCGCTCCTTGCTGCTGCACGGATAAATGATGGCGGCCGGGTGGCTAATATGATCAGTCATGGGGCGGCAGCGCTCGGTTCGCTCGTTGGCCTCGCGATGTCGGTGGTGGTACTCATGAACGGCCGAGGTATCAGTCTGCAGTTCGAGAGCGCCTTCCCACTCCTCGATCTCTCACTGCGGATCGACGGCATGGGGGCATTCTTTCTGGGGCTCGCGTCGCTCATCGCGCTCCTGGCTTCCGTGTATGGATACGGCTATCAGCGGCACGCGATTGGGAGCGGACGTCTGGGATTATACGGTTTTTTCTATAACCTCTTCGTGGGGAGCCTGCTCCTCGTTCCGATTGCAAACCAGGCGCTGTTCTTTCTCCTCGTCTGGGAAGTGATGTCGCTCGCCTCCTACTTCCTTGTCGTCTTTGAGCGGGAGAAATCAGAAAATGTCAGTGCCGGCTTCCTCTATTTTCTGATGACGCATTTTGGAACAGCGTTCATCATGCTGGCCTGTCTCTTGGCTTATCAGGCAACCGGATCGTTCGCGTTCGACGCGTGGCGTGAGGCATTTGGCACTCTTTCCTCGACGACCGAGCTTTTCATCCTCGGCTTTGCTCTCATCGGTTTTGCCACCAAGGCGGGCCTCATCCCGCTCCATATCTGGCTCCCAGAGGCGCATCCGGCGGCCCCGTCCCATGTTTCGGCGCTCATGTCCGGAATCATGGTGAAGACAGCGATCTTCATGCTCTTTCGATTTTTCTTTGATTTCTTCCAAGGCGCGCGGATCGAATGGGGAGTCGCATTTCTCGTTATCGGATCAATTTCTGCGATTCTCGGTATCCTGTATGCCAATGCGGAGCGCGATCTGAAACGTCTCCTCGCATACAGCACGGTGGAAAATGTCGGTATCATAACGATTGCCTTTGGCGCCGGACTGACGCTCTTTGCACTCGGCCAGGAGCGAGTGGCGCTCTTCGCGCTTGCTGCTGCGCTGTATCACTTGGTGAATCATGCGATTTTCAAATCGCTTCTCTTCTTCGGCGCGGGTTCGGTCGTCAGCGCGACGGGGACGCGGAACATGGAGGCCTACGGTGGGCTCATGCGCGTCATGCCGTACACGGCCGCCTTTTTCCTCGTGGGTTCGCTCGCGATCGCGGCCCTGCCACCGTTCAATGGCTTTGTGAGCGAATGGCTGACCTTTCAAGTGCTCTTTGCTGGCGTCGTCGGCGCTCCGCTGGCGGTGAAGACGGCGTTTCTCTTTGCGCTCGGCGCCCTCGTTTTCACGAGCGGCCTTGCAGTCGCTTGTTTCGTGAAAGTATTTGGCACGTCATTCCTCGCTCGTCCGCGAACAGCCGAGGCAAAGGGAGCTCATGAGACTTCCTGGTTCCTACTTTCTCCGATGGCATTCCTTTCGGCGGTAGCTCTCGCGCTCGGACTCTTCACGTCACACGTCCTTGCCGGCCTGACGGGGATCGTAGCGAGTATCGGTCTCACGAATCCGGCAACGCTCCGGTTTCCATTCCTCGAAATTGTCTCTTCTCGTCATGCATTTGCGGATGTCTTACCGCTGGCGACCGTCGCCCTTCTTCTGGCAGTTGTCTTGGGAGCGGTGTTTGTCGGTGTCCGACTGATAACTCGCGGCCGAACGGTAGTGTTCGCGCCGACTTGGGATTGCGGATTTCCGCTTTCCGAACGGAGCGAGATCACGGCGACGAGTTTTTCCCGGTCGCTCGTGACTATTTTCCAGGGTGTGCTTCGTCCGACCAAGCAGTCGACGGTCGAGTACCATGATGAAAGGACCCGGTATTTCGTGAAAGCGATAAGTGTCGAAACCGGCCTTCGTGACGTCTATCGCGAACGATTGTATCGTCCTATCGACACGGCCCTCAGTTTCCTTGCGAATCGTATCCGGCGGGTCCAGACGGGGAACGTAAACATGTATATCCTCTATTTCGCCATCGCGCTTGTCGGGGCGCTTCTCTGGGCGGCGCGCGGCTGATTTCATATGACTATGGACATTTTCTTCCTCATACTCCAAATCGTTGCCCTCCCAGTCTTTTCGCCGCTTATGATCGGTATCATTCGGCGCATGAAAGCGCGACTTCAGGGCCGGGTGGGCGCGGATATTTTCCAGCCATATCGCGATCTACGAAAGCTCTTTGCTAAAGACGAAGTGATCTCGAATGATGCGTCGTGGATTACGCGCTTCGCACCGTATCTCATCTTCGCGATCACGCTTCTCCTGGGTGCGACCGTACCACTCGTCACGACCATAGCGCCGACCATTCCGGGATATCCCGAGTTTGCGCTTACGGCAACGGGAGATTTCCTCGTCATTGTTTATCTATTTGCGCTCATGACCTTTTTTCTCGCCCTTGCTGGCATGGATGCGGGCGGCGGCTTTGGCGGCTTTGGTTCGAGCCGAGAGATGATGGTCGCAGCGCTCGCTGAGGCCGGCCTCATTTTTTCGCTTCTCCCGGCATCATTCCTCGCGGGAACAGGCCATATCCTCGATATGGTTGCGCAGCTCAGCAATGTGCCGGTCACGGCAGCATTTCCGCTTTTTGTCGCTTTTCTCGCATTCGCGATCGCTCTTCTCGCCGAAAATGCGAGGTTCCCAGTGGACAACCCAGCAACACATCTTGAGCTCACCATGATCCACGAGGCGATGCTTCTCGAGTATTCGGGCAAGCGTCTGGCGCTCATGGAATGGGCAAGCGCGAATAAACTCATGATTTTTGTTGCGCTTGGTGCGAACGTATTTTTCCCGTGGGGGATTGCGTTCGAGTACTCTTCGCTTCAGGCGCTCGTTATCCCGGTAGGCGTCTTTGTCGCCAAAGCCTTGGCCCTCTTGGTGATGATTGCGCTCATTGAATCGCTCATGGCAAAATTCCGAATCTTCCGTGTTCCAGACCTTCTCTTCACATCCTTTATTCTCGGAATGATTGCCGTCGTGCTTACCGTGTCACTCACTGCCTAAGTTACCGTTATGGAATCCCAACTGCTCCAAATCGCTATATCGCTCGACCTGGTTGCATTCGTGGCCGTTGTCCTCCTTCATCTGGCGAAAAGCACCAAGTATACAGTTCGTCTGTATGCGCTTCAGTCTCTGGCTGTCGCAGTGATACTCGTGATTCTCGGCATGGCAGAGAACGAGCGGAGTCTCATCGCGCTTGGTGCGATTACCTTTGTGGCCAAGGTGATCATTGCCCCGTATTTCTTTACTCGCCTGGTCCAGCGGTTCGGACATCTCGTTGCGAGCGCAAGCTACCTCTCGATGCCGGCGACGCTCGCCGTGCTTCTCGGCCTCATCGTGTTCTCGGCCTCATCGGTCTTTGATCCGCTCTGGACCGTTGCTGCAGTGACGCCCGATGTCTTTGCTTTCAATGTCGCGATGGTGTTCATTGCCTTGTTTCTCCTTATCAATCGACAGGGGGCGCTGGCCCAGATCATCGCCATACTGGCGCTTGAGAACAGCATCGTGCTCTTTGCACTTTTCCTCGGAGTGAAACAGACGTTCGCACTCGAAATGGGCATCATGTTCGACGTTGCACTTTGGATGGTGATTGCCTACGCGTTTCTTCAGATCATCTACCGGCAATTCGGATCACTCGATACTCGCGAAATGCGTCAATTGACCGAAGATTAAGGCTAACCGTATGATTCTCACTCTCGTACTCGTACCGCTTCTGACCGCACTGCTCGTCCTCCTTTTACCGACCAAAAAGACGCGTTTCATGGAGGCGAGCGTGATCGTCGCGGCTGGCGTTGAGCTGGCGCTCGCTCTCCGGGCGATCGCTACGGTGGCGCTCGAAGGAACCATCTATTGGACCGACGCTTTCGCACTCGATGGCCTCTCGAGTTATATTGTGCTTCTCATCGCACTGGTCGGTTTCTTCGTCTCGCTGTACTCCGTCGGTTACCTCCGGACCGAAGTCGGAAAGGGTATCATCGGTCCGCGCCGTGTCCGCCAGCTCTTCATCCTGCTCGAACTGTTCCTCTTTGCGATGTACCTCGCAGTTTCGACGGTGAACCCGATTATTACCTGGATCGCGATTGAGGCGATGACGCTGCCGACGGTTTTTCTTATTAGTTTCTACAACAAGCCGACCGCGACGGAGGCGGCGTGGAAATACCTTATCCTGAATTCGATCGGTCTCCTTATTGGCCTCCTTGGCACGCTCGTCTTTGTCGCCCTCCAAGAGGACCGCTCTGGCGCCACGAACTGGGCGAGTCTTGTAGCGTCTGCCTCGAGTGGGCTCATTTCGCCGGATGTTGCTAAGATCGCCTTTGTTCTCGTCTTTATCGGCTACGGCGCCAAGGTCGGTCTCGCCCCGCTCCATGCCTGGCTGCCGGATGCTCACAGTAAAGCCCCATCGCCGATCTCGGCACTCCTCTCCGGCGTGCTCTTGAACGTCGCACTGTTTGCTGTGCTCCGTTGGAAAGAGGTGACTGATCTCGCGCTCGGAAGCGATCAATTCACGGGCGGCCTCTTGATCTCCTTCGGCCTCCTCTCGGTTTTTCTCGCGGCCTTCATTATCTTTGTGCAGAAGAACTACAAACGACTGCTTGCCTACTCGAGCATCGAGCATATGGGACTGGTTGCGATCGGCTTCGGACTCGGCGGCGTTGGAACGATCGCTGGTCTTCTTCATATGCTTTACCATGCCCTCGCCAAGTCGATGCTATTCCTCTTGGCGGGGAACATCTTCCTCCGCTATAGTTCGACGAAGCTGAAAAATGTCAGCGGCATCATCGAGGCATTGCCTCTTTCTGGGCCGCTCTTTTTCGCTGGCGTACTCATTCTATCGGGCCTTCCACCGTTCGCACTTTTTGCGACAAAGATGCTTATTCTTTCCGCTGGGATCGCCTTCTCTCCATGGCTCGTCGGGGCGCTTCTCCTGGCCCTCGGCATCATGTTCTTCGGATTCTTCCGCTTTGTAAGCAAGCTCGCCTACGGCCCCGTTCCTGAAGGAATCGAGCGCGGAGAGGCACACTTCCTGACGCAGCTTCCGGTAGCATTGCTCTTCGCGACACTTCTTGTCCTGAGCTGGCATGTCCCCGAATCGCTCGATTCGGTGCTCGCATCCGTGAGCGCGACTCTTTCGCACTAAAAACTCCCACTATGACCGATCTCACCCATCTTCTTCAGCGCTTCGGACTCGACGGACTATCGCCAGTCGCGGAGGGTAACCGCGTCCTGTTCGAGGTGAAAGCAACTGATTTGCCAAATGTCATCCGGACACTGAAGAAGACCCATGCGCTTCCGCTGAAAACCGTAGCCGGAAGCGACGAACGTGCCGCTGGACGAGGCTTCCGCATTTACTACGTCTTTGGCATCCCCAAGGAAAGTGCGTTCCTGATACCGTTTCTTTCGGTGAACCCAGAGGACCCAGTATTTCCTTCGATGACGCCGGAGGATCAGGAATTCGCGATGTATGAGCGAGAAATCCTAACATTCTTTGGACTTACGCCTGTCGGCCATCCGGTGCCAGAGCGGATTACGCTTCATGCCGAGAATTTCCCGAAGGACATCTACCCGCTCCGCAAAGAATTCAAATGGAATACGGCTATCGTCGAACCGAAGGAAAAAGAATGGGCGACGTTCAAGAAGTACGACGGTGAAGGAGTTTATGAAATCCCAGTTGGTCCGGTGCATGCTGGTATCATTGAGCCGGGGCATTTCCGTTTCAGCGTACTGGGCGAGGAGATTCTTCGCTTGGAACCGCGGCTCGGATATGTCCATAAGGGGACAGAGAAGCTTTTTGAGGCACTCTCACCAGAACAACGGGTGACCTTGGCTGAACGTATTTCTGGTGATAGCTCTTTCCATCACGCACTCGCGTACTGCCAGGCCGTGGAATCGCTGGCGGGGACCGAAGTGCCGAAGCGGGCGATGTACCTCCGTATGATTCTGTCGGAGCTCGAGCGGCTCGCTAACCACTACAATGATCTCGCGTTCATCATGCTCGATACGGGGCTTTCCTTTGGCGGCAGTCAGGGGACGCGGCTCCGCGAACGGGTCATGGGGTGGAATGATCGCCTTACGGGCCACCGGTTTCTCCGTGGCATGCTGACGCCGGGCGGACTTTTGAAAGATATACCGAACCATGAGCTCGACGCGCTGAAACTCGACCTGGTCGATCTGGAAAGCGATTTTCTCGAAGTGATGGATGCAGTCTCGGAAAGTCTTTCGCTCTTGAATCGACTCCAGAATACCGGCCGTTTGGAGCGAGCTATTGGTGTGGACCACGGTATCGTCGGTATCGGCGCCCGTGCGATCGGTATCGAGCGGGACGCACGCGTGGATTTTCCCTATGCCGCCTATGATATGATCCATTTCTCTATCCCGACCGAAGACGGCGGCGATGTGTATGCGCGGTATAGGGTTCGTGAACGGGAGGTTCACCAATCGTTCAAGATTCTCCATCAGTCAATTGACCACATCGCCTCCTCAACTGGTCCGGTCGCGGTTCCGATCGGCAGTCTGATGCCGAGCGCGCATGCTGTGGCAATAGTTGAGGGCTGGAGGGGTGATATCGTCTACTTTGTGCTCACCGATGCGGCTGGGGCCATCGTCCGCGTCAAAGTACGCGATCCGTCGTTCCTCAATTGGCAGGTTTTCCCGTATCTCGTGACGAGCGATATGGTGCCGGATTTCCCGCTCATCAACAAAAGCCTGAACCTTTCCTATACGGGGAATGACCTCTAGCTTCCGTTTGACAGTTATCTTCTTTTCTCCTTGGAACGCGCTACACTAGAGGTGCTCGTCATACCTGCGAAGGAGGATATCGATATGGGCACAGTTCATTCGTTCCAAGCGGCGGCGACCAGTCCAGAATATCTCCGCCGACGTTTCGACCAGGCATTTCCTCGTTCGGAAGATGGGCAGGGCGGTTTCCAGCCGCTTCCTCAACTGCTGGTTTCCGGCGGCATCTTCTTTCCGTCGTTCGAGGCGGCTGGTCAGATCGCTGACAACGCGATTCGCGACGCGTCGCTCTTCTGGCTCTCGCTTTCGCGCCAGCAGCTGCGCTTCTTCGGTCTCATCCCGTAGCCGCCCGGTCTCGGGAAAATCAAAACGGCACCCGTCTCCCGACCGGTGCCGCCTTTTTTCTCTACATTAGTGCTGCATCTTTGCTGTCGGGAACCAGCTTTTCTCCCATTCTTTCATCATGTTGATCTCTTTGGTCTGCGCAGCGATGATATCCTCGGCCAATTTCCGAAGCTCGGGCCGCTTTGATGTGGCGAGCACCTGATCTGCCATCGCGACGGCACCTTCGTGATGGACAATCATCTGCTGAAGAAAAGCTTGATCAAACGCGTCGCCAGTCTTGCCGGTGAGGCCAGTAGTCATGCTGCCCATGCTTTCTTCCATTGTCATCTGGCCGTGGTCTGTCGGTGCCTGGGCCGTTTTGGCACCCCAGAGGCCGTAGCCGATAGTCAGGCCGATTCCGAGCGATACGAGACAGAGATAGATTGTCCGGTTTTCTCCCATACTATGACTTTAGGGATTACTTTCTTAGTATAGCGCAACAAAAAACCACCCCGCTAAAGGGGTGGTTTTGCTCGGGGAGAACGCCTTAGGCGCGGGTCACATTGACCGCGGCCGGGCCCTTCTCGGCCTCGATGACTTCGAAGCTGACGACATCGCCAACCTTGAGTTCATCGAACGTTACACCGGAGAGCTCCTTGGAGTGGAAAAACAGGTCCTTCGTCTCGCCTTCGCGAGCGATGAAACCGAATCCACGATCCGTGAGCGTCTTGATAGTACCAGTCATAATGGTGCTGCTCTACATTTCAAATTAATCTAGAATGCCGGAGACTCGACTATATTCCTCGACTTCTATGGGACCATAGTAACAGGTTTCCGGGGAAAAAGCAAGCTGCCAGGATTGATGATACGCGTGCTATGCTGAAAATAACAAATAAACGCTATGACGAAATATCAAGGAAAATGCCACTGCGGCAAGGTAGTATTCGAGGTCGAGACCGATCTCGCTATGGTTTTAGAGTGCAATTGCTCGCATTGCAGCGTGAAACGCCTCCTTTTGAATTTTGCCCCAGCAGAGCGGTTTCATGTTTTGTCGGGCGAAGCCGATCTGACGGAGTATCGCTTCAACAAAAATGTCATCCAACACCTCTTCTGCTCCCACTGCGGCGTGGAGCCATTTGCCCGGGGACAGGATCCGGCCACGGGAGCGCCCACCGTTGCGATCAATGTCCGGACGCTCGCGGACGTGGATATTTCAGAGCTGAAGCCGACCCCGTTCGATGGACGGAATCTCCTCTAGTGAGCGAGGAGTCGCTCCAACAGCGCTTCGCGCGTATCAACCGTCTCGGCACTCGCCTCCTGGAGTGCTGCTTTGGAATTGAGTCCCCAGGTGACGGCGATGATCTTGATTCCGGCTTTACGGCACGCCTCGACGTCCCGCACTTCGTCGCCGACGTAGAGCGTCTCTTCGGGTGATAGGGACTGCTCGCGCAGGGTGCGTTTTAGAGCCCGCGCTTTGCCGAAAAGGTCGCCGTGGGCGATGAAATCCACCGCGAGGCCATTCGCTTCGAGGATGGCCCGGACAGTCTTTTCCTCGCTCGAAGAAACGATACCGATTCGATACCCTCGTTCCCGGAGCGTTGCAAAGACCTCTTTCGTTCCCGGAAATACTGGTACCTCGTTTGCGATGGCGTGATAGTGCGCCCGTCCGGCGCGAAGGATGATGGGGAACATGATGATGCGCCAGCCAAGCCGGTGGAGGAGGAAATCCCGCAGATGGAGCTTTTTGAGTTCGCCAGACTCACCATCGGTAATCGGCGCATAGCCGAAGCGGGGCGCGAGATCGTTCACGATGTCGAAAAACGTCGATTCAGAATCAGCGATCGTGCCGTCGAGATCGAAGATGATTGTGCGACGCTCGGAATTATTCATGGATGATCGTATCTGACGAAGCGTAGTTTTGTCCTGTTGAGGCGTTTGCTTCGTTTGTCGCGGCAATCGACCGTGTTCGTCGTTGTTCACGCGCCATCACGGTGTAGAGTACGATCAAGACGAACGCGGCGATACCGATTCCGGCCCATGGAAGCCAGGGATTGCGTTCAGTGACTCTGTTTTCAAAGGTGTCGCATGCATCTCCCACCCCGTCTCCATCGGTGTCCTGCTGGATAGTATTCGGAAGATCGGGACAGTTATCGATCGAATTTCGTAGCCCATCCCGATCGAAATCTTCACAGGCATCGCCAAGGGTATTCCGATTCTGGTCTTCCTGAAGGGGATTGGCGAACTGCGGACAATTGTCCTGGGCGTCGGGGACGCCGTCCTGGTCGCTATCTCCGGGCACGTAGAGGGGGTTGTTCACCCAATTCATTCGTTGAGCAAGCTTTACTACACCGAGATCTGAATTGAGATTGCCAGACTCCGTCCTCGCTGCGGCTATATACCGGTCGGCTTGCGCGTAGAGAGAATACGTTTTACCAGGCTGGGCCAGAAACCGAACGGACCACTCGACGGTAGATGTGGGTTTTTGTTCCGAAAAAGTTATCTCGCTCAGTCGAATCGGTTGGTTATACGTGAGTGTAACGTACCAGCGGACGCCAGACTGTGGCGGAAAAGAAAGCGCTCTCGAGGCGAAGGACGTATTGGCAACGACGTATTTTTTCTCCTCTGGCGGGGTAGCGGCTTGAATTTCGATAGCGGTTGGAGAAGCGCTATTTTTTTCCATGGTGAGTACGATGCCGGTGATCGTGGGATTGTTCGGGAGAATATATTCAAGCGTCAGCTTTTCTTCTGTTCCCGAGAAAGGAAACTCGAAACTCGTCTCCATATTCTGGTCGATTGTCTTGTCTCCTCCTCCAAAATTGGCGTGCAGAGCGATGGGTGGTGAGACGGTTTGGTTGCGAAGAAGACTTCCGATTGCGATACCAGTCCCTTTTTCTACCACGAGGAAGGAACCGCTGGCGGTGGAGGAATCAAGAGGAACTTCGATCACGGTTGGGATGGCTATTTCGGGTGCGATTTCTGCAGACAGCTTGAACGCCGTTGCCGGATCGGGGGTGGTGGCTGATTGGGCCCGTGCTCCTTCGGGGGAAGCAAGAGCTATGATGAGGCCGAAGGAAAGACCGAAGAGGCGGAGCGAGAATGATGACATAAAGGAGAGAATTAAGGCTCTGGAGTTAGCGTGACGCTCGGCTTTCGGGCTTTGACGAAAGTTGTGCTCATGAGGAGGATGCCGACGATGAAGAACGTGATGATCCGTCCGATGAGAT
>CAZTYU010000015.1:0-28920 GCA_964617535.1 uncultured Bdellovibrionales bacterium
CCGCTTTTCGAGATGAGCGGTTACCATTTCGGCACATACGGGAATACCGGTCCGATTCCGCCAGTCGTCGGTAGCGAGACGACTTATACGCTGAATCTCCGCGTGTCGTCCACGATCAACGCGATCGAAAATGCTCGGGCCGTGCTGACGATGCCCGGCCAAGTCCGTTATCTGAAGACGTTCAAGAATGATCAGGGATCGGTTCTGTACAATGACCGCACAGGCGAAATCTCTTGGAATATCGGGACGGTCGCTCCCGGAACGACGAATGGCGTCGGGCTGTCGATCCAGATCGGATTTCTTCCTGATCCGAGCCTCGGTGGCAAGGACGAGGCGCGGCTGGTCAACTCAGTCGTGATCACAGGAAAAGATGTCTGGACCGAGGATGCAATCGAGGGTGGTTTCCAGCTGGTTACCACGAATCTGAAGGATGATGCTCAGCTGCAGGACCTTGATGGCGGCAAGATATTGCCCTTACAATAGCTCGTGGCGTTCATGATTGCGAACATGGAAACAAGGAAATTGAAGTTGGCAACGAGAAGCGGCGTCATTCCGACGCCGGTTTTCATGCCGATCGCAACCCGCGGTGCGGTGAAACACCTCACAACAGAAGATCTTCGGATGCTCGGCGCCTCGATCGTGCTTGGCAACACCTATCACTTGTGGCTGCGGCCCGGAGATGAGATGATCGCGCGAGCAGGCGATCTCCACTCATTCATGCGCTGGGACGGGCCGATTCTGACGGACTCGGGCGGATTCCAGGTGTTTTCGCTCGGTGCCCGGGCAGCGGAACGTTTCGGAAAAAATGGCGTCAAACTCACCGAGGAAGGGGTCGAATTTCAGGATCCGACGAACGGCGATACGCATTTTCTTTCGCCAGAAAAGTCGGTTGATATCCAGCTCAACCTCGGATCGGATATCATCATGGTGCTCGATGAATGTCCGCCGTATCCCTGTACGCGGGAGTATGCACTCTCTTCGCTCGAACGGACGACACGCTGGGCTGCTCGGGCCAAGGCGCATTTTGAAAAACGCGTCGTCGAACTCGATCTCGAAAAAAGGCGGCCGCTCCTTTTTGGTATCGTTCAGGGATCGGTATATGCCGATTTTCGGGCACAGTCCGCACAGGAGCTCGTTGCTATCGGTTTCGACGGCTATGCGATCGGCGGTGTCGCCGTCGGTGAGCCGCGCGAGACATTGCCGGATATCTTGGACGCTACTCTCCCACGCCTTCCTTCCGACAAGCCGCGCTACCTCATGGGTCTCGGCCGTCCCGAGGAAATCGTGGCGGCGGTCCGGGCCGGCGTCGACATGTTCGACTGCGTGATACCGACGCGCGAGGGGAGGCACGCAAGACTCTTCTACTGGACGGATGCGCCGCTCGATACTTCAGGCACCTTCTATGAAACGAAAAACCTTTCCTCGGAAGAATTTCGCGAGGATTTTTCGTCAATCGATGAGAAAAGTCCCGTGCCGATACTCCGCGAATATTCCAAAGCCTATCTCCGCCATCAGTTCGCTGTCGCCGAACCGCTGGCCGGCCGGCTCGCGACGCTGCACAACCTCGCTTTCTACCTCGGACTCATGCAAAAACTCCGCGAGGAATGAAAAAAGCGCCGCGATCTGTTTCCAGATGGCGGCGCTGGTCTGAGCGGGCCGAGACCTAGGCGGCCTTCCTGAGGGCGGGCGGGTCTTCGAACCGGACGACTGCTTCGTCTCGATTGTGGAGCGCGCGGACGATTTGCGCGAGCATGGTGAGGAGGGTGATGCGGTAGGCGCGCATCTCGGCCTCGTTCGCCGGGAGTGGGTTCCTCGGGCAGGTCATCTCCTGGGCGAGCGTCGAGTGGAGATCTTTCCCGAGCGCCTCGAAGTAGTAGGCGAGGCCGGTGTCGTTCCGACAAGCGAAATGCAGCCGGAGGGCGGGGAGCGCATCGGTGAAGTGGATACCGGCGATCTCTTCGATCAGCTGCCAGCCGATGGGCGAACCATGGTCGGCCAGGGAGCGAAGAAAACCGACGGCCTTCTTGGGATCGTCGACGCGACGAAGGGAAACGAGAGTGTCCATGGGTCCTCCTTGGGGCGAGTGAAACAGGTGTAGGTTTTTAAATAACCTGGGAAATTAGCAGAAAATCTAGTATTTGTCAAGTCTAAAAGGATAAAAAAGAAGCGCGAGGCAGAGTGCTGCTTCGCGCGTTTCTCAAGGGAGCATTCACTCCGGAGTGCCGGGATGGCGTCAGTTGCCCGACTCTCCGGCGCCGGTGCCCATGTCGCCGGCGGCGGCGGACAGCTCGCGCAGGAGGAGGATGGTCATGCCTTGGCGGTAGAGCTCCTCGGGATCCTTTCGCTCGGTCACGCAGTTCAGGAGCGCCTCGTGCCGCATGTTCGCGAACGAGCGCAGCTGGCCCGAGAGGTGGTACCACTCGCGCTGCTCGTAGTTGTGGCGGAGGCTGCCGAGGTCGGGTGCTTCCAGGACATGGAAGTGCATGATCGCGTCGAAGGCCTCGAACGTGACGCGCTTCTCGTTCCCGAGATGAGCGAGGGCCTGTTCGATGGTGCCGAGCGATCGGCTGAAGTCGGTCGTGGTCATGATGGTCTCCGTGGTTTCAGTGGTTCTGGATGCGTTCGGCGATGATCGACACGAACTTCCGGAGGAGCAGGATCTTCTGCGCCTTTTCCTCCTGGCCGAGCCGGGTGGCCCGGTGCTCGGCGATGTCGACGGGGAGTTCCTCGGTCCAGCGCGCGAGGAGGCGCGACAGCTCGGCGTGGAGCCAGAGCCAGTCACACTCGCGGAAACGCCGGAGCGCCTCGACCTCGCTCCCGAGATGGAAATCGAGGATGTGCTCGAGTGCTTCGTCGGTGACGCCCGGACCGGTCTTCTGGAGGTGAGCCAGCGCTGCGGCCGGCGCTGCGAGGTCGTGGATGAGCTGAACAGCTTCTGCGGTCATGAGGTTCTCCTTCCTGGTCAGACGACGGAAATGTCCATGTGGATGCGCATCTCGGCGAGGAGCCGCATGAGCTCGATGAGCGCAGCCGAACGGCAGAGCTCCTCGACCCGTGCGGGGTTGTGACTGTCGACCGTTGCGACGAGCGCGATGGTCGAGCGCTCCATCAGACGGATGAAGCGGCTGAGTTCGCCCCGCGCCGATTCGACGGCGCCCTGGCCGGCGTACAGGATCAGGTCGGTCGTGCCGTGCCCGGCCGTACGGAGGAGCGGAACGACGAGGGTCTGGATTGCCGTGATGGCTTCGGAGGCCGAGAGCACTTCGCGATCGCGCAGGCGGCTCATGGCGACCGTGAGGTCGCGGCGGTTGGGGACAGCGGTCATGTGAGGGACTCCTTCAGATCAGGGGTGGGTGGGGTGGGTCCTTGCGAACCGACGGGGAGTGAGGTATGCGCCGATCGTTCGGAGGCTTTCGGCGATTGTGCAGGCGGCGAGAGCGGCGAGTCCGACCATGAGGCTGATGCCGATGGCAGCCGCGAGTCTCTCACCGAAACCGTCAGGTATGCCGATCGATTCGGCGAGCGAAGGAAAGATGCCGAACCATGATCGTTTCACGAGGCCGTACAGGAGCCCGGCGAAGACGATCGCATCAAGCAAACCGGGTTCGGCGGGTACGGTGGCCGCCTCGCTGCGAACCGGAACGACGGCGCTCCGGACGAGCAGGGCGATCCCGATGACTGCAAAGATGAAGGCGGCTTGGCCGAGCGGCGTGAGCGAATAGCTCCCGGTCCGCACGAACGCCAGGCTTCCGACGAGCGTAGTGACACCCGTTTGCCACAGGTATTCACCAGAGAGGAACCGAGACATGAGGGAACTCCTTCTTTCGGTTGATGGATAGAGTGAATGTTGATAGTATGCACTTGTCAAAGAATTCGCTCAATATAAGGAAAAATTGCCGTTTTGTCAATATAAAACGGCTGCAATCTGAAACCCCTATGACCGAACGACCAGAGGGCCTCATGGAGAAAATCATCTCGCTCGCGAAGCGTCGCGGCTTTGTCTATCCGTCGTCCGAAATCTATGGCGGCTTTGCGGCGGTCTACGACTTCGGGCCGTACGGCGTCGAGCTCGCCAAGAATATCCGCGAGGCCTGGTGGAAGGCAATGGTCTATGACCATGACAATATCGTCGGTCTCGATAGTGCGATTTTCATGCACCCGAAAGTCTGGGAGGCGTCCGGTCATGTCGGCGGTTTCTCTGATCCCTTGGCCGAGTGCAGGGAATGCCACTCGAGAGTCCGCGTCGATCATCTCCTCGAGGCGGCCGGAGTTTTTGCGGATGAAAAGATGAGCGAGGCGGAGATCAATGCGCTTTTTGCCGAGCATCAGAGCAAGGTGAAATGCCCGAAATGCGGCAAGAGTAATTTCACCGAAGCGAAGAACTTTAACCTCCTCGTGCAGTCGAACCTCGGCAATTTCACCGGTGACTGGACCAAGGAGCCGACCTATCTCCGGGGTGAAACCTGCCAGGGGATTTACGTGAATTTCAAGAATGTGCTGGACAGTTCGCGCGTAAAAGTGCCGTTCGGCATCGCGCAGATCGGCAAAGCATTCCGCAATGAGATCACCGCGCGGCAGTTCATCTTCCGCAAGCGTGAATTCGAGCAGATGGAGATGCAGTATTTCGTCCATCCGAGCGAGGCTGCGGCTACCTATGAAGAGTGGCGAAAGAAACGCTTCGACTACTACACTGAGACGCTCGGCCTCCGCGCCGAAAACCTCCGCTGGCATGAGCATGAGAACCTTGTCTTCTATGCGAAGGCGGCTTGGGACATCGAGTACAATTTCCCGTTCGGCTTCAAGGAGCTCGAAGGCATCCATAACCGGAGCGACTACGATTTGACGCAGCACTCGAAGTTCTCGGGCGTCGATCTCTCGTATCTCGACCCCAAGACGAATGAGAAGTATATACCATGGATCGTGGAGACGTCGGTCGGGCTCGATCGCACGTTCCTTGCGGTTATGACCGATGCCTACAGTGAAGAGGTGGTTGGTGAAGGCGATACGCGTGTCGTACTTCGCTTCCCGAAGAAGCTCGCACCGGTACAAGTTGCTGTCTTCCCGCTTCTCAAGAATAAGCCAGAGCTCGTCGCGAAAGCGCGCGAAGTCTATAACCTGCTGAGGCAGAATTTCCGTGTCGAGTTCGATGACAACGGCAACGTGGGCAAGCGCTATCGCCGCCAGGACGAGATCGGGACGCCGTACTGTGTGACGATCGACTTCGATACGCTTGGCGAGACGGCCGAGCTCGCCGGTACCGTCACGGTCCGCGATCGCGACAGCATGCAGCAGGAGCGGGTGAAGATTGCAGATCTGACCTCGTATCTCCAGAAGTAAAACACCCCATGCATCGCCTCGACAGTATATGAAAGAGACATTTCCGATACCCGAAGCGACAAAGACGCAGGTAGAGAAACGGGAGAAGCCAGCGGTTTTGTACCATGCGACGAGGGGCGCTGATATCGAGGAGTTCGAGCCGCGCCAAGAGAGCACCCGTGATCCGAGCGAGGGACCCGTCGTGTTCGCTACTCCGGACAGGGCCTATGCCGCTCAGTTCCTGGTTCCCGGAGACGACCGTGATAGTATTCGTGGGTATTACAATGACATTCCGACTATTGTAATTCGCTCGAGCCGTGAGGACTTTGAAAAGAACGACTCGGGTGGCACTGTCTATGAGTTCCCAAGCGATACGTTCGACTTTGATCCGAAACAGCACATGGGGAAAAGAGAGTGGACAAGCCGAAAGCCGGTGAAACCGATTGGGAAAACAGCATATGCATCAACGGTTGATGCACTGATCGAAAATGGTACGCAGGTATACTTCGTGGACCAGGTGACATTCGATGAAATGAGAAGTCAGGAGGATGGAGGTTTTGAGACATTACTCACGCTGACATCGGAAAATGAGCGGCGAGGGAAGAATATAAGGAAGTATAAAGAAGACTGAATAGCTCTATGAACTACAAGAAATACACGCTCTCAAACGGGCTGCGCATCATTCTCGCTCCTATGCACGAGACGGAGACGGCGACCGTCATGATCATGACGGGGGTAGGGAGCCGCTATGAGACACGCGCCGAAAACGGACTCGCGCACTTCCTCGAGCATATGTTCTTCAAGGGGACGAATAAGCGTCCGACGGCCGTCGATATCTCGAAAGAACTCGATGCCCTCGGTGCTGAGTACAATGCGTATACTGGCAAAGACCGTACCGCGTACTATGCCAAAGTCGAAGCGCGTCACTGGGAGACGGCGCTCGATATCGTGTCCGACCTTTTTCTCAATGCGAAAATCGAGGAAGAAGAAATCAAGCGTGAGAAAGGCCCGGTACTCCAGGAACTCAATATGTACGAGGACATGCCGCCGCGTCACATCAATGACCTGTGGGAGCTGCACCTCTATGGCGATACGCCGCTCGGCTGGGAAATTATCGGGACCAAGGAAAACCTGCACCGTTTCACGAGGAAAGACTTCATAAAGTATCTCGCGCGCGGCTATGTCGCGGAGAATGTCGTCGTCGGTGTCGCGGGCAAAGTCGATCCGAAGAAAGTCCTCACAGCGATCAAGAAGCACTTCGCAGGAATCCGTACCGGTAAGAAGCCGACGTTCAAGAAGGTGAAAGAGGCCCAGTCGAAGCCGGGCGTCTATGTCCAAAACAAGAAGACCGACCAGTCCCACCTCATCATCGGTGTCCGGGCGTACCCTATGAATCATCCGGATCGCTATGCGCTCGCGGTCCTCGCGACTGTCCTCGGTGGCGGCATGTCGTCGCGCCTCTGGCTCGCGGTGCGTGAGCGGCGCGGCCTCGCCTACCGGGTGACGACCGGGGTCGAGACATACCATGATGCGGGGTATCTCGCCACGCAGTCGGGCGTCGAGCATGAGAACCTGGAGGAAACGATCCGTGTTATTCTCGATGAATATCGGAAAATCGCAAGCGAAAAAGTCGGCGCCGAAGAACTGGCCAAGGCCAAGGATCACATGAAGGGTCAGATGGCGCTCGCCTTCGAGGGATCGGACGATATCGTCGAATACCTCATCACTCAGGAAACTATTTTCGGCAAAGTGACGCTCCCGAAGGAGAAGGCAAAGAAAATCGACGCGGTGACAGCGGATGATGTGCTCCGCGTCGCCAAGGACATCTTCCAGAACAAGCGCCTCAACCTCGCGGTCATCGGTCCGAAGGCGGATAAGAAGAAGCTGGAAAAGCTCGTGAAGCTCTAAAGAGTATGGAGACCGGCACGCTCTCCGTCGTCGGGACACCAATCGGCAATCTGGCCGACATCACGCTTCGCGCGCTCGAGACGTTGAAATCCGTCGACTTTATCCTCGCCGAAGATACGCGCGTGACGAAAAAACTTCTCATGAAGTATGAGATCACGACCTCGGTCTTCTCGGCCCATGAGCACACAGAGGTGAAAAAACTCGAAGGCTTTCTTGATCGGATTACGGCCGGGGAGAGTGCCGCGATCGTGACCGATGCTGGGACACCGGGCCTCTCCGATCCGGGCAACGTGCTGGTATCATTGGCGCTAGCCCGCGGCGTCCCAGTCGTCCCGATTCCGGGCGTGTCGGCGGTCGCGGCGCTCGTCTCGGTCGCCGGGATCGATATGCGGGAATTCGTGTTTCTCGGATTTCCACCGCACAAGAAAGGACGCGAGACATATTTCAAACACGTAGCAGCGAGTGACTATCCGGTCATCTACTATGAATCGCCGCATCGGCTCATGAAGAATCTGGAGCTGCTCGCGTCGCTCGCGCCAGAAAAGCACATCATCATCGGTCGCGAACTCACGAAGATGTATGAGGAGATAGTACGGGGGAGCGTGACCGAAGGAATCACCTACTTCAGAGAGTATCCGGACAAGGTGAAAGGCGAGTTCTCGGTGATAGTATATTGAAAGGGTCTAAAAAGTTTTGAAGCCCGACCGTACAGTGTACAATCGGGCTTCGAAGCTGGTGGTGGTTCCTCACTTCACGCCGACGAGGCGGAACACGGCATTCGCGAAGTCAGCATTCGCGATCCAACAGCTGCCGTAGTTGGCGCAATCGACCGACGCCAGGAAGTAGAGGTAGAGGATGGCGGCAGCGAGGGTGCCGTAGAACAGTTTCGGCTCATGCCGTTTCAGCCAAGATTCCATGGAGGACTCGCTTTCTGGTCGTGGGTTGAAAAAAGGTACTGCAAGCGAAACCATTATACACCTTATTACAGTAAAAGTCAAGAGTGATATACTAGAGAAGCTATGAATAAGCCATTTTTCATCACTACCGCCATCGATTACGTGAATGCGGCACCGCATGTCGGCCATGCCGTAGAGAAAGTCCTCACGGACGTTGTGGCGCGCTATCATCGCCTTTCGGGCGACGAGACCTATTTCCTGACTGGTTCGGACGAGAACAGCCTGAAGAATGTGCAGGCGGCTGAGAAAGCTGGTCGTCCGGTTGCGGAATTCGTTGCGGAGAATGCCGAGAGTTTCAAGTCACTCGCCGGTTCGCTTGATCTTTCGTTCGACCAATTCATCCGCACGACAGAGAAGCGGCATTTCGAGGGCGCGCAGAAAATGTGGCGAGCATTCAAGAAAGAAGACCTCTACCGGAAAAAGTATAGCGGCCTCTACTGCGTCGGCTGCGAGGAGTTCAAGATGGAAAAAGACCTCGTTGATGGCCTCTGTCCGGATCACAAGGTCGCGCCGGAAGTAGTGGAGGAGGAAAACTGGTTCTTCAAGCTCTCGAATTATGGCGATCGGCTCCTCGCCCTCATCGAAAGTGGCGAACTGAAAATCTATCCGGACTATCGCAAGAACGAAGTGGTTTCGTTCATCCAGATGGGGCTCGAGGATTTCTCTATCTCGCGTTCGGTGGCGCGGGCCAAGGGCTGGGGCGTGCCGGTGCCGGACGACGACAGTCAGATCATGTATGTCTGGGTCGACGCCCTGTCGAACTACATCACCGCGCTTGATTACTCGACGGACGGCGAGCTCTATCAGAAGTATTGGAATACTGCCGAAAGTGAGCGCGTGCATGTCATCGGGAAAGGCATCCTCCGTTTCCATGCCATCTATTGGCCGGCGATGCTCCTGTCAGCGGGTCTACCGCTTCCGACCACGATCTATGCGCACGAGTACCTGACTATCAATGGACAAAAGATGTCGAAGTCGCTGGGGAATGTCATCTATCCGAACGAACTCGTCGAGAAATACGGTATCGACGGGACACGCTATCTTCTTCTGACGGCACTGCCGTACAGCAAGGACGGGGACTTGTCCTGGGAGAAAATGACCGAGAAATACAATGCCGACCTTGCCAATGGACTCGGCAATCTTGTCTCCCGTGTTATGAAGCTTTCAGAAAAAGTTGAAAATAACACTCTTGAAGTTGAAAAGATTGGTGATGCAAAAGTTCAACTGATGTCAGAGTTTAAGGTCGCTGATTCTCTTTCTAACATTTGGTCACAGATAGCTCTTGCCAATAAGGAGATCGATGAAAAAAAACCGTGGGAGCTTGCCAAAACAAATCCTGAATCATTCGGTGTTGTAATGAGAGGGATGCTTAGTCGATTGCGATATATTGCTTACGATCTACGACCTTTTCTTCCTGGAACATCCGAAAAGATTGAAACCGCACTCAAGACCGGGAAAGTGGAGCCGCTCTTTCAGCGCATCAAATAAAAAAGGTCGGCGGCCGTGGTTCGCGGTCGCCGATGCATGGAACGGGTGGCATCGTCAGCTTCTGGCGATGTGGACGAGTCCCGGCCCAGCAAGGAAAACGAGGGCGAGGGCCGCGAGACAGCCGAGGACGATGAGCCATTTGGGGATGCGGTCTAGCACGATAGTCTCCCGAAGTGGTGGATGTCGCCACCATAGCAAGGACTGAGGTAAATCACAAATCCATGCACGATATCCACACACATCTCTATTGGGACTCGTACGACTTAGATCGAGACGAGGTGATCGCGCGCGCTCATACGGCGGGGATCGAAAACATGTTTGCGATCGGCTGCACGGTCGATGAAAGCCAGCGGTGTACCCTGCTCGCCGAAAAGTATCCGGAGATATATGCCAGCATCGGCATCCATCCGCACGAATTTCGTACGGCGGCTGATGTGAAGAATCTGGCGGCTGATATTGCGGCGCTCCGGGTACTTGCGAGCGGATCCAAGAAGGTGATCGCGATCGGGGAATGCGGGCTCGACTACTATGTCCGGCCAGCTGTGATGGATCCGCAGCAGGCATTTGTCGGGCGGGGAGTGATGGCAATTTCCGAGGAAACGAAAGCGGTGCAGCGCGAGGGTTTCCTTGCTCAGATCGCGCTCGCTCGCTCGCTTGGACTCCCGCTCATCATCCATTGCCGGGATGCCTACGAAGATATGTTCGAAATCTTGAAGTCCGAATGCGCCGATATCAGTGCCTGCATTCTGCACTGCTATATGGGCGATACCGAGGTAACGAAGAAGTTTCTTGAATTGCCGAATGTTTACTTTTCCTTTACCGCCAACATCACCTATCCGGTGAAGAAGGCGCTCGTCGGGACAAAAGACGACCTCTCGGAAACAGTGAAGCGCATACCGCTCGACCGGCTGTTCGCCGAGACGGACTGTCCGTTTCTCGCCCCGCAGTCGAAACGCGGACAGCGTAATGAGCCGGCCTCTGCAGCGATCGTCGCCGAGGAGATCGCTCGACTTCAAGGGATCAATCGGGATGACTTGGTTCAACAGATTGATAACAATTTTCGCCAGGTTTTCCGAAAGTGAGTAGACCGGCTATAATTCTCGTATAAGACGGATCGGCTTATAAAAAATAAAGCTATGTGGGGTCTCGAGAAAATGTTTGCCGGCAAGGCAGAAAAGAAACCGAAAGTGGACGCATTGGCTGCCGAACGCGAAGCGAAACAGGTCATCGCGCGTGCTGCTCAGCGGGACGGCGGTCCGTCAGTTGGTACGGACTCTGGTTTTCCTGATACCGAACAGATGCCCGAGGCGTCCGGTGCGCCGGTCCGTGCGAGCGAGACCTCCCGTCGTTCGCTTGTTCCCGAGACAGTTCCGCCGACCCCGGTTGCCAAAGGTGGTACAGTCAGTAATTTCAATATTTCTCCGAAGGATCTTGAAGCTAACCTTGCGGATCCGAAACTCCCAGAGCCGCTGCTTCCAGATTTGCCACAGGTAAGTGACCCGATCGCACCGAATCGCTGGGGCGCCGATCATGTCCGTCCTCCGAAGACTAGCTACGAGGCTACGCCGGTAAGTGAAGCTACGGGTACGGAAGAGCTGCAGATCGATACTCGGGCGCTGGATGCTGCGCTCCAAAATCCGAATCTTGGCGGTGGTATCGAATCCTCGGTCCAGGGGTATGAGAAGACGCGCTCAGCTCGGAGACTTGCTCCGAATCCGAATACTGCACCCCTGCGGATGCCGAGCGCCGAACTGAATCAAGCGAGTGATGAACTGAACGATCCTAAACGCCGCCGCGAAGATGCGTGGAAATCTGCTCAGGCTATCGCGCGGTCGGGACAGGGCGAAGGAATTGCTGCTTTTCGTAGCCAGCCGCCCTCAATCGATGAGAAGTGGAGGCAAGCAAAAGAAGCCGATCGGATCGTAGCGCAAGGATCAAAGCATGCTGACGGGCTTGGTGCTTTCCGGACAGAGGCACGTGATCCGTTCAGGACTGAGAAGCCGGTTATGACCCTGGAGCGTAAACGAGAGCTCCGAGCGAATGCGGAAAAGCTCATTCTCGATCTGCGCCGGCTGATAGATGGGGAAAAGAATGATGAGGAGCGGCGACGTATGGAGGCACGGCTGAAAATGGCCGAAACCTTCTATGATCAGGAGTTCAAATAGACGTCCTTTTACTGGTATATAATAGAGGCGTAAATCCTAAAGGAACATTATAGGCTGGGAAGACGCGAAGAATCGCATGATTGGTGACAACAGCGAAGAACGAGCGGGGCGCGCGAGTTATGGCGAAGCAATGTACGGACAGGGAAATGCTGCCGAGCGTCGTAGCGCCGAACAGGAATATGCGGCCGGTGCTATCGAAGCGGAAGCAGGAAAGCTCCGACAGGAGCTCGGGCAGGCAGAAGCGGGTCTCGCGGCCGTAGAGGCAAGTATCGAAGCGATTGTCGCTCAGATTCAGAAGGGGGAAAAAGTCGCCAATGAATCAAAGAGCGCCGCAGCGAAAGAGATCAATGCCAAGCTTGCGGCTGAGGCTCAAGCACAAAAGCTCCAGCTTTTGGAAGAGAAGAATGCTCTCATCGAAAAGCGGAAGACAATCGAAGCCAAACTCTCACAGCTCTAGCCTATGCCAAGCATGGAAGAAATCCCGTACGAGAAGCCAACTCAGCCCATCATTGAGGTACCCGAAGTCGTCGAGCTCGACATGACACCGGAAGAGTTCCAGGCACAAAATGAAGCCGATGAAGCCCGTTTTCGTTCTGAGTCTGATGCAGCGAAGGCGATGCTCGACCGGTTCAAGTCCCAGCTTGCCATCGCTGAAGAGAAACTTGCTGCAGCGGATGACGGCGAAGAAGCGGCGCTCTATGCTCGACTGAAGGAAGACGGTGTAGACGAGACCGAGAAAACCGAAATCCTGGCGAAGATCGTTGCGGTTCAGAAAGAGCTCGAGCCGCTCCGTCAGGCGTATGAATCGAAAAAGCAACTTTTCGAGCGCTCGCGTGGCGCTTTTGAAGAAAAGTTCGGCCCGTACGAGCGGACGATTCAGTAGAGTGGTGTTTTGCCGGTTTGACCTTATCTCGTTTCATAGCTACAATAGGGGCGCCTAAAAGCGCCTTTTTTGTTTGCCTGTTATGGAAATTTCTATTGCTGCGGAAAAACTCTTCTCGTTCGGCACCTTTCCGGTGACGAATGCCTTTCTCATCGGCGCGATCGTCTCAGGGGCGCTCATGCTTGTCACGCGGCGCATCGTCGAAAACTGGAAAGAGGTCCCGCGCGGCGCCCAGAATGTGCTGGAGATCATCATCGAATCGCTGCTCGACTTGGTGCAGTCCGTCACGCAGGACAGAAAGCAGGCGCTGCAGTTTTTCCCGCTCATCGCGACCATCTTTCTTTTTGTCCTCTTTTCGAACTGGGCAGGACTCCTCCCGGGGCTTGGTACGGTTGGCATTTATGGTGAACACAATGGCCACCATACGATCATCCCGTTTCTCCGGAGTACATCTGCCGATCTTAACTTTACGCTCGCGCTCTCGCTTATCGTGGTACTCACTATCCAGTTCACCGGCATCGCAGCGATGGGCATCGCGAAGTACGGGAGGAAATTCTTCGTGAGCCCGTTCCATAAGCCGTACGGCATTGGGACCGCTGTCGGGATTCTCGAACTTGTTTCCGAGGTAGGGAAAACGATTTCCTTCACGTTCCGTCTCTTCGGCAACGTCTTCGCGGGTGAGGTGCTCCTCACGGTCATGCTTCATCTGGTCCCGTATTTTCTCCCGCTCCCGTTCCTCTTCCTCGAAATCTTCGTCGGCTTCATCCAGGCGGTCGTGTTCGCGATGCTCACGCTCGTCTTCCTGAAGATGGCGACGATTCCTCCGGAACACTAAAAAATCGACATTGGACAGCTCGTCAATTTTGCGGTACACTGGAGGCGTTTTATTTCGCTCTTGGCGCAATAAAGATAACTCGTAATTAACGTTCTACATCATATGGAACTCGAAGCAGCAAAAATGCTCGGTGCGGCACTCGCCATGGGTCTTGGTGCCATCGGTCCTGGTATCGGTCTCGGTATTCTCGCGTCGAAAGCGCTCGAGGCGATCGGCCGCAATCCTGAGGCGCAGTCCAAGGTACAGACGACCATGATCCTCGCGATTGCCGTGACGGAAGCGGTCGCCATCTACGCGCTCGTCGTCGCCCTCATGATTCTCTTCGGCTAAAGAACTCTTTAGCCGGTTTCTTTTGTTCGCTGTTTTCCGTCGTATCTGATCCTAAGTATTCCCCATGGAAGTCCTCGCAAAACTTGGCATTGATTGGAAACTGCTTATCGCCCAAGCGATCAACTTTGTCGTGCTCCTCTGGGTCCTCCGGCGCTATGCGTACCAGCCGATCCTCCGTGCGCTCGAAGCACGGACCAAGAAGATCGAGCAGGGACTCGCGGATGCAGCGCTCTCGCAGGAGAAGCTCGCTTCGAGTGTCGAGGAAGAAAAACGTATTATGGCAGCTGCCCGGGAGGAGGCGCGCGATATCCTCGTTCGTGCCGAAGCGAGCGCCAAGGAGCGTGACGCCAAGATGCTGGGCGAAACGAAGGCGAAGATCGACAAGATGATTGCTGACGCCGACGCGCATCTCGCTGAAGAAAAAGCGCGTCTCGTACGCGAGGCGAAGTCCGAACTTTCCGAGCTTGTCGTGACCGCGACTGGTCGCGTCTTGGGCCGTGCTGTTGATGGGAACATCGATGCCAAGCTCGTGGCCGAAGCGCTTGAAAAAGCCAATTGATATACCTATGCGTATCGCGGAAGCACAGCTGGTCCGAGCGGCGGGCGAACTCCAGAAAGAGGGAGTGGTGACTGGAGCCGGCCTCGCGAGCGCGTTCGGACGATTCCTTCGCCGGAAGCGTCTCGGCCGGCGAGCAGGGAAGGTCCTCCGTGCGCTTGATGCCTATGTTGAGTCTGAATCAGGTGTCATTGCGGTCAGAGTGACAACTGCTCGCTCACTCTCAGAAGCTCAGCGGAAACAGATCGAGGTCTCCGCTACTGGCCTTCTTGGGAAGCCTGGGCGCCAGGTCGCGATCGAGTTCCATGAAGATCCAGCGGTCATCGGCGGTTTTCGGCTCGAGACGAACGACACCCGGTACGACTGCACAGTTGCTCGCGGCCTCCGAGAGCTCCATACATCACTCACTTAATAAACATTCGGTATGTTCAATCCACTCATCGAAGAACTGAAGAAAGAACTCTCGCAATTTCACCATGCGGTGACTCGAGAGGCGGTCGGCACGGTCCTCGAAGTCGGTGATGGTGTGGCACGCGTCGCTGGTCTTTCCGAAGTCATGGCGTCCGAGATGGTGGAATTCGAGAATGGTGCGCTCGGTGTCGCGCTCAACCTGGAGGAGAGCGAGGTCGGCGTGATGGTCATGAGTGATCTCGGCGATATCTCGGAAGGGATGAAAGTCAAAGCGACGGGCCGTATCCTCTCGGTCCCGGTAGGCGAAAACATCGTCGGCCGTGTCGTGAACGCGCTCGGCAAGCCGATCGACGGCAAGGGCGAGATCAAGAGCGACAAATTCTATCCCGTCGAAAAGATCGCCCCGGGTGTCATCACTCGGCAGTCCGTTCATCAGCCGCTTCAGACCGGCATCAAAGCGATCGATGCGCTCATCCCGGTTGGTCGCGGCCAGCGTGAACTCATCATCGGCGATCGTCAGACGGGGAAGACCGCGGTCGCTATCGATACGATCATCAATCAGAAGGGTCAGGGCGTGCTCTGCATCTATGTCGCTATCGGTCAGAAGGAATCGAAAGTCGCACGTATCAAGGGCGAACTCGAGAAAGCAGGCGCGATGGACTATACGACCATCGTGGTCGCTGGCGTGTCTGAATCTGCGGCGCTTTCCTATATCGCTCCGTACGCGGGATGCGCCATGGGCGAATACTTCATGGATCAGGGCAAGGACGTTCTCGTCATTTATGATGATCTCTCCAAGCATGCAGTTGCCTATCGCCAAATCTCACTCATTCTCCGCCGTCCGCCGGGCCGCGAAGCCTATCCGGGCGATGTGTTTTATGTCCACTCGCGTCTCTTGGAGCGGAGCGCCAAGCTGAATGCGGATAATGGCGGCGGCTCGCTCACAGCGCTCCCCATCATCGAAACGCAGGCGGGTGATGTATCGGCCTATATCCCGACCAACGTCATTTCGATCACGGACGGTCAGATCTATCTCGAGTCCGATCTCTTTTATAAAGGCATCCGTCCGGCGCTCAACGTCGGTATCTCGGTGTCGCGCGTTGGCTCGGCGGCGCAGATCAAAGCGATGAAGCAGGTCGCGGGGACGCTCCGTCTCGATCTCGCTCAGTTCCGTGAACTCGAAGCGTTCGCTCAATTCGGATCTGATCTCGATGAAAAGACAAAGAGCTCGATCGAACGCGGTCGCCGCGCCGTTGAGGTCTTGAAGCAGGCACAGTATGCTCCGCTCACGGTCGAGAAA
Organism: uncultured Bdellovibrionales bacterium; assembly: GCA_964617535.1. Taxonomy (GTDB): domain Bacteria; phylum Patescibacteriota; class Minisyncoccia; order Moranbacterales; family UBA1568; genus SSEF01. The sequence continues at coordinate 16,149 of CAZTYU010000015.1, forward strand.
GAAGTCGCGATCCTCTATGCGCTCTCGCGCGGCCACCTCGATGACATCGCCGTGGAGAAAATCGCTCGCTTTGAAGCCGAATTTATGTCCTCGCTCGAAAGTGACGGCAAAGCGGTTCTCGAGGCGATTGCGAAAGAGAAAGCATTGACCGAAGCAGTCGAGGCGCTCCTCAAAGAGCATATCGTTTCATTCAAGAAAGGCTTCGTCGCCTAAGCATTTTTCACCTATGCCAAGCGGCAAAGACATCCGAAGGCGCATCAAAGGCGTGAAGGGAACGGGGAAGATCACCCGGGCCATGGAGATGATTTCAGCGGTGAAGATGCGCCGAGCGATAGAGCGAGCGGTGACTATGCGCCCGTATGCAGTCGCTGCGCTACGTATTCTCGCCCGTGTGTCGCATGTGCTCGCGCGAGAGGATCATCCGCTCACTGAACGCCGTACCGTGAAGCGAGAGCTCGTGGTGGTCGTCACCTCGAATCGCGGGCTCTGTGGCGCGTTCAATGCGCAGATCGGTCGCAAGGTCCGGGCCATGTATCGCGAACGCGGGGAACGGAAGGTATCGTTTGTCACGATCGGCAAGAAAGGCGACGCGCTCGTCCGGCGTCTCGGCGCCGATATCGTTGCGAGTTTTCCGGATATCATCAATCTGCCGAGCACTGAAGCAGTCCGTCCGATCGTCGCTATCCTCCTTGAGGAATTCGAGGCGAAGCGGATCGATCGCGTGACATTGGTATCGACCGACTTCGTTTCGGTCATGTCACAGCGCGTTATCACTCGCGAGCTGCTCCCGTTCTCCGAAGCCGAAGCGCAGAAGTCGCTCGAAGAAAAGGTGGAGTCGGTTACGGGAGAATTTCTTATCGAACCAGCGCCGGAGACCGTCCTCTCGGTCATGGTGCGAAGGCTCCTCGAGGCCGAACTCTTCCACGCCGTACTCGAGAGCAATGCATCCCAGGAGGCATCACGCATGCTCGCAATGCGGAGTGCCACCGATGCGGCCAAAGAGATGACTGCCGACCTCACGCTTGCCTACAACCAGCTTCGCCAGGGGAAGATCACTCAGGAAATTGCCGAGCTTTCAGCCGGTATGGCAGCGGTACAGGGATAATTTTGAAATAACGTAACGTATATGAACAACGAGGGAAAAGTCATCCAGGTCATCGGGCCAGTCATCGACGTCGAGTTTGCTGATGGCGTGGCGTTGCCAAAAATCCATGATGCGCTTGAAGTCGGCCCTGCCAAGCTGGTCGTCGAAGTGCATCAGCACCTCGGCGGCGGACGCGTGCGCGCAGTCGCGATGGGCTCGACAGATGGACTCCGGCGCGGCGAAAACGCAGTCGCAACAGGTGCGCCGATCAGCGTTCCTGTTGGAAAAGCCGTCCTGGGCCGGATGTTTGATGTCCTCGGGCACGCGATTGATGGCAAAGAAGAAGTCCAGTCCGGGAAGCGGAGCTCGATCCATCGTGCCGCACCGTCTTTCGAGGAGCAATCGACCAAGGCTGAGATCTTCGAGACCGGCATCAAGTCGATTGACCTCATTTGTCCGTTCATGAAGGGCGGCAAGGTCGGACTCTTCGGTGGCGCCGGTGTCGGTAAGACAGTCGTCATTCAGGAGCTCATCCGCAACATCGCGCAGGAGCACGGCGGCTACTCGGTCTTTGCGGGTGTTGGCGAGCGGACGCGCGAGGGGAACGATCTCTACCATGAAATGAAAGACTCGGGCGTGCTCGACAAAACCGCGCTCGTCTTTGGTCAGATGAATGAGCCGCCGGGTTCCCGCCAGCGTGTCGCGCTTTCGGCGCTGACCATGGCCGAAGATTTCCGCGACAGCGAAGGCAAAGACGTGCTTCTCTTCATCGATAATATCTTCCGTTTCACCCAGGCCGGTTCCGAAGTATCGGCACTCCTCGGCCGCATCCCGTCGGCGGTGGGTTACCAGCCGACGCTTGCCGAGGAGATGGGTGGTCTGCAGGAGCGTATTACCTCGACCAAACAAGGATCGATCACCTCGGTGCAGGCGGTGTATGTACCAGCCGACGACTTGACCGATCCGGCACCGGCGACGACCTTTGCTCATCTCGACTCGACGGTTGTTTTGAACCGCGCATTGACCGAAATCGGCATCTACCCGGCCGTCGATCCGCTCGACTCGAGCTCGACCATCCTCGATCCGCAGATCGTCGGGGAGCGGCACTACGCCGCCGCTCGCGGCGTGCAGCGCGTCCTCCAGCGGTACAAGGACCTCCAAGACATCATCGCCATCCTCGGCATGGAGGAGCTCACCGAGGAAGACAAGCTCGTTGTGTCCCGTGCACGCAAGGTGCAGAAATATCTCTCTCAGCCGTTCTTCGTCGCGGAGCAGTTCACCGGCGCACCCGGCAAGTATGTGAAGCTCGAAGACACGATCGAGGGTTTCGAGAAGATTCTCTCTGGCGAACTCGATGAGGTTCAGGAACAGGATTTCTATATGAAAGGTGCGATCAGCGAAGTGCTGGCTGCGGCGAAGAAGGACTAACAATCGAATCCATGTCACTGCTCAAGATCAAAATTGTCACGCCAGAACGATCGGTGGCCGAACTCGAAGCCTCGGCTGCGACACTGCCGGTCATCGAGGGCGATGTCACGATCCTGCCGGATCATGAGCCCTATATCGGTGCGCTCAAGGCGGGCGAGATCATCGTCCATCATGCTGATGATTCGTCCGAGAGCTTGGCTGTTTCCGGCGGCTTTGTCGAGTTTGATACGAACACACTCTCAATCCTCGCCGATACGGCTGAACGCGCCGATGAGATCGATATCGAACGCGCCGAAGCAGCGCGTGAGCGAGCGGAGAAGATCAAGAAAGAACAGGTTTCAATGGGAGAAGAGGAGTATGCGCGCGTCGCAGCAGCGCTCGAGAAGGAGATGGCGCGGCTCAAGGTCGCGCGTCGGCACCGTGGTCGTGTTCCACTTTCCACTATCGAAGGAGAATAATAATGAGCGTGGGTTCAAGGGTACCAAGATTGCTTGTGATCTTGCCAGAAAAATTTCCGGAGAGACGCTAGCGCGTTCAGAAATGCAGGAGTAGAATGAAGAGGCTTATGACCTCTTCGTTTGTTTTTCATAACACATAAATAAAATCATATGGCAGTGCGTCGCCCCTTGTGGCAAAAGCATGTGCGAATCGGTGGATTGCTCCTGGTTCTCGTGCTATTTGTTCCAGTGCTCGGTATTTTCCTCATGAAGACCGCGATGCTTCTCCCGAAGCGTTCGTTTGTCGCGATGCCGGAGAGAGGTATGTCTGCTCCGTCTATGACTTTTGAAGACGAAGCGGCTGATGCTCCTATGATGAATGGCATGGGAATGGGAAAAATGTGGCGTGGCGAGATGGCAGCGCCGTCGATGATGGCCGTCGACTCGATGCCAATGCCGATGATGAATTCAGTCTCGGTAGGCATGACTGACCGAAAGGTAGTGAAAAGCGCCTCGCTGGAACTTCGGGCGGAGAGTTTGGATTGGACCGTCGCCAAGATCCAGGAAATCGTGAAAAATGTCGGCGGCTATGTAGAGAACGCCAATGTCGCGCAGCCGCTTACTGGCGTGAAGACTGCCTGGCTTTCGGTCCGTGTGCCAGCCGATCGACTCGAGGCCACAATCGACGAATCGAAGAAGGCCGCTGCCTCTGTCGTGAGCGAGAATATGAATGCGAGCGACATGACTGACCAGGATGTCGATATCGCGGCTCGACTGAATGCGAAGCGCGCCGAAGAGGCAGCTCTCGTTTCACTCCTTGACCGGGCAACCAAGGTGAGCGATGTGATCGAAGTGACCGAGCGACTCTCGGTCGTTCGGAGCGAGATCGAGCGTCTCCAGGCTGAGCAACGCTCGCTTGCCGGCCAGGTCGCGATGGCTTCTGTCTCGATGAGTATTACCGAAGATCCGCGCGTCGCGGTGGATACCAATCCGGTACGCGACGGCAATGTCGTGAAGCAGTCGATCTCTGATATTTCTCGCTGGGGTATCGCCCTCGGCAGCGCGCTCGTGGCGCTCCTCATCAGCGGAGTCCCGGTACTCGTGGTTTATGGGTTTGTGATCTGGGTCGCCTATCGCCTCGGACGATTCATCGCAAACCGCCTCCTTAAGAAGTAATAGCGGACGGTTCACTAGAAAACACCCTGCCCAAGAGCGGGGTGTTTTCGTATAAGAGAAGAGAAAAGCGCCCTATGAAGCGGGGCGCGGCGCTGTCGTGGTGAGTGGCGCGGCGTTAGTGGCCGCGGGTGTCCCGAAGAAGAGTCTTCAGGTCGGGAGTTAACACTGGCACCCCGTAGGGCGGATGAAATGGTGGCATCCATCTCGGTGGGGAATCATCCCACAGGAAGCGTGGATCACTGCAGGATCGCTGAGCGCGAGCCGTTTTGATCATGAGAGCGTGCTGCTGCATGGTACTGCTCCTCACCGAAAGTACGATATTTTCAGTATAGTCCTCATTGGACCGGTGGCAAATGAGGCATGATACCGAGTCCTGATGGGCATTGTTTCGGCTTGAAAAAAGGCTCTCTTTGGGCTAGAGTGGGGGAGCTAATGCATACCTATGGACATGAAGTACGACCCGAAAAAGATCGAGAAGAAGTGGCAAAAAGCCTGGGCGGCTGGTCATCCGAAGCCGAAAGCGACGAAGGGGAAGTACTACGTGCTCGATATGTTTCCGTATCCGTCCGGTGACGGACTTCATGTCGGCCATGTGGAGAATTTTACCGCGACCGATATCTACGCCCGCTTCATGCGCTTCCAGGGTTATGAAGTGATTCATCCGATCGGCTGGGACGCGTTCGGGCTGCCAGCGGAGAACTTCGCGATCAAGACCGGCATTCATCCAGACAAGAAGACACGCGAGTCGATCAAAAACTTTACCCGCCAGATCAAATCGATCGGATTGTCATATGACTGGGAGCGCGAACTCAATACGTCGAGTCCGGAGTATTACCGCTTTACGCAGTGGATGTTCCTCTTTCTCTACAAGAACGGTCTCGCGTATAAAAAGAAAGCGAAGGTCAACTGGTGTCCGTCATGTCAGACAGTCCTCGCCAATGAGCAGGTGATCGACGGCAAATGCGACCGCTCAGGTGATGTCGTCGTACAAAAAGATCTGGAGCAGTGGTTCTTCAAGATCACCGACTTCATCGAGCCGACGAAGACGAAAGACGGTAAAAAGATTTCAGGTCTCCTCTCCGGTCTCGACAAGATCGATTGGCCGGAATCGACCAAAGCCGCGCAGCGCCACTGGATTGGCCGTTCGGAAGGTGCGGAAGTCGTCTTTTATGTCGCTGAGACCGAGGAGGAGATCCGGGTCTTCACGACGCGCCTCGACACGATCTATGGCTGCAACTATGTCGTCGTCGCGCCCGAGCATCCGCTCGTCGCGAAGCTCGCCGAACGCATTCAGAATGCCGATGAGGTAAAGCGGTATCTTGCCGCGACCAAGAAGAAAACCGATCTCGAACGAACCGAGCTCAACAAGGACAAGACGGGCGTCCTCCTCGAAGGGGTGGAAGTGGTTCATCCGTTCACGGGCGAGCGGCTTCCCGTGTACGCGGCCGACTACGTCCTCTCGACCTATGGCACGGGCGCGGTGATGGGCGTCCCAGCGCATGATGAACGTGACGGCGTGTTCGCGAAGAAATACGGACTTGAATTGCGACAGTCAATCAAGAATGTAGATCCCTCCGCGGCAACAGAGGAGATCTTTACCGAGGATGGGGAACTTGTGAACTCAAGGGAATTTACCGGTCTCTCTTCGGCCGAGGCCCGGGAAAAGATGGCGGCGTGGCTCAAAAAAGAAAAGCTCGGCAGGAAAGTCGTGAACTATCGCCTCCGTGATTGGCTCATCTCGCGGCAGCGCTATTGGGGCGCGCCAATCCCGATCATCTACTGCGACGATTGCGGGGCCGTTCCTGTGCCGGAAAAGGATCTCCCGGTGAAGCTTCCGACCGATGTGGATTTCCGGCCGGACGGCGAGTCGCCGCTCGTCCGCTCGAAGTCGTTCCATCAGGTAAAGTGCCCGAAATGCGGCCAGAAGGCGCGACGCGAGAGCGATACGATGGATACGTTCGTCTGCTCGAGCTGGTACTACCTGCGCTATGCCGATCCAAACAATACGAAGCAGTTCGCCTCGAAGAAGGCGCTGGAAAAATACTTGCCGGTGGATTTCTATATGGGCGGCGCTGAGCATACCGTGCTCCATCTTCTCTATGCGCGTTTCTTCACCAAGGCGCTTCGCCAATACGGTCATGTCAATTTCGATGAGCCCTTCCGGATGCTCCGCCATCAGGGGATGATCCTCGCACCGGACGGTAACAAGATGTCCAAGTCTAAGGGGAACGTGGTCAATCCTGATCAGATGGTCATGGAATTCGGCGCGGATAGCCTCCGGCTCTATGAGATGTTCATGGGGCCGATCGACGAGATGAAGGCTTGGAATACGGCAAGCGTCATCGGACTCCGGCGGTTTCTCGAAAAGGTATGGAAGCTTTTGGACAAAATTGACGATTCAAAGAAGGTAAAAGATAGTAGCCTGCTCCATAAGACGATTCAGAAAGTGACCGAGGACGTTGCGCTTCTTAAGTTCAATACCGCCATTAGTGCCCTCATGATCCTCGCTAATGATCTGGAGAGGCGCGAGAGCATCGGCAGCGCCGAATACAAATCGCTCCTCCTCCTGCTCGCTCCGTTTGCGCCACATATGACCGAAGAGCTCTGGGAGAAGTTGGGGGAAAAGAAATCGATCTTTCTCGCTCCGTGGCCGAAATATGACCCAAAGCAAATCCGCGAAGAGACGAAGACCATCGGCGTTCAGGTGAATGGCAAAGTCCGAGCTACGATCGAGCTCGCCATAGATGCGACCGAGCAGGAGGCCAAAGCGCTCGCACTGGCTGATCCGAAAGTAAAAGCCTTTACGGATGGCAAAGAGCTTCGAAAGTGTATCTACGTTCCGGGCCGGATCCTGAATTTCGTCGTCACCGACTAATCATCCCAATCTATGTGTGGCATCGTCGGCTATATCGGGGATCGAGGGGCGGCAAAGCTTCTGGTTGATGGACTGAAGCGGCTCGAGTATCGCGGCTATGATTCGGCTGGAGTGGCCTTTCTCGCGCCAGGCAAAGTCCGCGTTGTCCGTGCCCTTGGCAAAGTCGCCGCGCTCGAATCCAAGCTCGGGGACGGGATCGTCTCGGGTATGGGTATCGCTCATACCCGCTGGGCGACACATGGCAAACCGTCCGAGAAAAACGCACATCCTCATGCTGATTGTTCGGGCCGCGTGGCGGTCGTGCATAACGGTATCATCGAGAATTACCAGGAGCTCCGTACGCGGCTTGAAAAGCGTGGCCATCGATTCCGCTCGGAAACCGATACCGAGACGATCGCTCACCTCATCGAGGAGGAGATGAAAACTGTTCCATTTGAAGAAGCTTTCCTGCGGGCGCTCCGGGCGCTCCGTGGTGCGTACGGCATCGTGGCGATTTCGAGTGATGCTCCCGAATTCCTGTTGGCGGCGCGGGTGTCGAGTCCGCTCGTCATCGGTATCGGAAAAGGAGAGATGTTCATTGCTTCCGATGTTTCGGCGATGGTGGGGGATGTGAAGCGCGTCGTTTACCTCGATGACGGCGAGATAGCTCGGGTGAGCCGGGACGGCTATAGCGTCAGGACGCTGGGCAGCAGAAAGCGCGAGAAGAAAGAGGTGGAGCTCGAATGGGACCGGACGGTAGCTGAGCGCGGAGGCTTTCCGCATTTCATGCTGAAAGAAATATTCGAGCAGCCTAAGAGTTTTGCAGACGCGCTGCGTGGCAGGCTCCTCATGAGCGAGGGCCGGGTTCGGCTCGGCGGGTTGCGCGCCGTTGAAAGGCGCCTCAGCCGGGTCAATCGCGTCGTGATCGTTTCGTGCGGTACGTCGTACCATTCGGGACTCGTCGGCGAATACCTCTTGGAAGACATCGCAGGCATTCCGACCGAAGTCGAAATGGCATCCGAGTTCCGCTATCGGAAACCGATCGTCGATAAGCGGACGCTCGTAGTCGCGATCTCACAGTCGGGTGAGACGGCCGATACGCTCGCCGCGGTCCGCGAAGCAAAGTCGCAAGGAGCACTCACTATCGGCATCGTAAATGTGGTTGGATCGACGATCTCGCGCGAGACTGATGCAGGCGTCTATTGTCATGCCGGACCGGAAATCAGCGTTGCTTCGACCAAGGCTTTTACCTCGCAGCTCGCGATTCTCTCGCTTCTCGCTGTCTACCTCGGTCAGGATCGGGGACTTTCGCCTCGCGCGGCCGCTCGCATTGTGAAGGCACTCGCCGCTATCCCGAAGCAGATGGAAAAAGTCCTCGGCGAGGCGAAGGCAATCAAATCGCTCGCAAAGCGTTATGCGAAAGAGCCTCACTACCTCTATCTCGGCCGCAAATACAATTTCCCCAACGCCCTCGAGGGAGCGCTCAAGATAAAGGAGATCGCCTATGTCCCGGCCCAGGGGTATCCGACCGGCGAGATGAAGCATGGGCCGATCGCGCTCATCGAGCCGAAATCATTCGTGATCATGCTCATCCCGGATGATAGCGTCTCGGCCAAGAACATGAGCGGCATGGAGGAGATCCTGGCGCGCGGTGGTTCGGTACTCGCGATCGCGACGGCAGGCAATCGGACTATTCGGACAAAGGCCACCCACGTGATCACGGTTCCGAAAACGCTCGAGATGCTCTCGCCGATTCTCTCCGCTTTGCCGCTCCAGCTCTTCGCCTATTTTGTCGCGGCCGAACGCGGCTACGATATCGACCAGCCACGGAACCTCGCCAAGAGCGTCACGGTTGAGTAATATGGCTGTACGGCCTACGCGGCTAATTTTTATTCCTACAGACTCACCACATGAAAAGCAGTATCCCTGAATTCCTCCCGCTTGATCGCCCTCTCATCATCTTTGACCTCGAGACGACCGGCCTTTCTGCCGGCGAGGACAAGATCGTCGAACTCGCGTACGAGAAGATCATGCCGGACGGCAGCGTGACGGCGCATGTCGAACGGATCAATCCGGGGCGCCCTATCCCGCCGGAAGCGAGCGCGATCAACGGGATCACGGATGCGGATGTCGCGAACGCCCCGAGTTTTGCCAAACTCTCGTACGCGCTCTGGAGCGCTTTCGAAGGGGCGGATGTGGGCGGCTTCAACATTACCGGATTCGATCTCCCATTCCTCCGCGCCGAATTTGCTTCGGTTGGCAAGACATTCGACTACATGTCGAAGAAAATCCTCGATGCGAAAATCCTCTACCACAAGATGGAGAAGCGCGACATGTTTGCACCACGCAACCTCTCGGCGGCGTACAAGCTCTACTGCGGTAAGGAACACACGAGCGCTCATACCGGCGCGGGCGATGTCCGCGTGACGGTCGAGGTGCTCGAAGAAGAACTTCGCCGTTATCCGGAGTTCCGCGATTGGAAATACCTTGCTGAGCTGCACGGCAACAAAGATCTCCTCGAAAGCGCCAAGACCGAACATGCGAGCTACGAGGATACAGTTGCACGTGCCAATACGCTTTTTTAGAACGCTATGCAGAGTTTTGATGCCGTCATTCTGGGAATCGTCGAGGGGCTGACCGAATTTTTGCCAATCTCCTCGACGGGACATCTGGTCCTGACTTCACACCTCCTCGGTCTTCCAGAAACGGATTTCTTGAAGTCATTCGAGGTTGTCATCCAGCTTGGTGCGATTCTCGCCGTCGTCGCGCTCTATTGGCGGAAGCTTCTCTTTGATCGAGAGCTGATGCAGCGGATCATGGTGGCACTGCTTCCAGCGCTTGGCGTCGGGTTCCTGTTTTATGCGACGATCCGCTCGCTCCTCGAGTCCCAGCTGACCGTTGTAGCCGCACTTTTTGTCGGCGGTGTCATACTCATACTCTTTGAACGCTACCGCAAGGAGCCGTCTCTTCCGACGGCCGTGGAGACGCTCTCGTACCGTCAGGCGTTTCTCATCGGGCTCGGTCAAGCACTTTCTGTCATACCCGGGGTATCCCGCGCGGGGGCGACGATTGTGAGCGGACTTCTGACGGGCCTCTCTCGTCCGGCAGCCGTTGAATTTTCGTTTCTCCTCGGGGTGCCGACCATGGTTGCCGCGACGACGCTTGATATTGCGAAGAATCACGCAGCTTTTTCAGCCCTGGATATCCAATCGCTGGCGATCGGTTTCGTCGTCTCTTTCATCGTCGCGATCATGGCGATCAAGTTTCTCCTGCGCTATGTCGAAACCCATTCCTTTATCGCGTTTGGTGTCTACCGCATTATTGTCGCGGCGCTGTTTGCGCTGATTCTTCTCTAAAAACCTATGCGACCGATATCCGGGAAACCTATCGCGGAAGCAGCGCTTGCGAAAGCTCGAGCTACAGTTGTGGAACGCGGAATCCGGCCGGGACTCGCGGTAGTCATGGTCGGGACGGACCCGGCCTCCGAGATCTATGTCGGGCTGAAGGAACGGGCGGCAGAGTCAGTAGGAGTCGCTTTTGAGAAGCACGCACTTTCCGAGACGACTTCGACGGAAGACGTGCAAAAAGTGGTCCGGACATTGAATGAGCGCCCGGATATCCACGGCATCATCGTTCAGCTCCCACTCCCCGCGGGAATCGATACCGATGCGGTTATTGCAAGTATCCGCCCAGGAAAAGATGCTGATGGGTTCCATCCGGAGACCGTTGCGCGATTCCTCTCGGGCGAGTCAATAGTGCCGCCGGTATTTCCGCGCGCGATACTCGCGCTCATCCGGAGTACGGGCGTTTCGCTCGACGGAAAGCATGCTCTTGTTTTCGCGAACTCGATGCTCTTTGCTCGCGTGATCGCTGGGACGCTCGCTCAGGCTGGCATAGCAGCAGAGGACAGTCTCGCTCTCGGTATGGACGCGGCCTTGGCGCGGATTCCCGAGGCCGATATCATCGTTACCGCGACGGGACGGCCGCACTTTCTCCATGGGCGCATGGTCCGTCCCGGCACTATCATCATTGATGGAGGAATCACGCGCGTGGGTGAGCGAGTGATGAGTGATGCTGATCCGGAGAGCTTTTCTGATGTCGATTGCCTCCTCACGCCGGTCCCGGGCGGCGTCGGTCCGGTTACCGTCGCTTTTCTCGTGAGCCGTACTGTCGAGCTTGCCTTGGGCAGCGAAAACGGGGAGAGTATACTGGAAACATGAAACTCATTCGGAAAAAACTGAAAGGGTCCGTGCTCGGCTTCTCGCTTATGCTGCTTTCACTGCTCCTCTTTTCGGGTATTACCCTCGTCTCTGTCTCGGTGCTCGAACGCAAAGCGAGTTTTGCGACGCAGAAATCGGTCATCGCGTTTCAGGCGGCCGACAGCGGGATGGAGCGCGTCTTGAAGCGCATCTATATCGACAATTCTCCGTCACTTGGCATGGTGCCGCTCAACGGTGCCATGCCGGATATCCAGCCTCACCAACTGGCCAACAATCTCCCTGCCACGGATGCGGGGGATTGTAATGACATTGCTGGTGAAGGGGTTATTACTGGGGATAATACTGCAAACCCCGTCTATTCTTTCAGGATCATACTGTACGATGCAAGCGGCAATTCTATCCTCTGCAACAACGCCCAGTGGCGTGACCGAGTAATAAAAATTCGCTCCGAGGGATTCTTTCAGCGTACTTCGCGCGTCATCGAGACCGGCATTCGGCCGAGGGAGTAATCGAGTCGTGAGTGTGCCGGGAGAGGGACTTGAACCCTCATGATATTGCTATCGCGGGATTTTGAGTCCCGTGCGTCTACCATTCCGCCATCCCGGCTGAGAAATAGGCGAGCCAAATTAAGGCTCTCTTTAGGGAAGAGTAGGCAATTGAAAGGTGGTTGTCAATCGCCTATAATGTCTCTATGGCCAAAGTAATCGCGTTTGTGAATCAGAAGGGTGGCGTGGGGAAAACGACGACCACGATCAATGTCGCTCGCTATCTTGCCGAGGCAGGAAAGCGCGTCCTTCTCGTCGATCTCGATCCGCAAGGCAATGCTTCGTCGGGCCTCGGCGTCCATGTGCGGAATCTCGAGAAGAACCTCTACCATGCGATGACACTCGGACTCCCGACCGTCGAGATCATCCTCGATATCGGTATCGAGAACCTCTATCTCATCCCGGCGGCGCAGGACCTCGCTGGCGCCGAAATCGAGATGGTTCATATCAGCGACCGCGAATTCCGGCTCTATCACGCGATTCGTCAGGTACGCTCCGAGTTCGACTACATCCTCATCGATTCGCCGCCGTCACTTGGGCTCCTTACGGTAAACGGTCTCGTGGCTTCCGACGGCGTCATTGTCCCGGTGCAGACGGAGTACTACGCGCTCGAGGGGCTCTCGCAGCTTCTCGGCACGATCGAGCTCGTTCGCGAACGGCTCCAGCCAAACCTCCAGATCTTTGGGGCACTCCTCACACTCTTTGATCGGCGCAATCGTTTGGCGCGCCAAGTCGTGGAAGAGGTCCGTCGGCATTTCCCCGGCCCGGTTTTTGATAGTGTCATTCCGCGTTCGGTGCGGCTCGCTGAGGCACCGAGCTTCGGCAAATCTATCCTCGACTTCGATGCGTTCTCCAAGGGAGCGCGCGCCTATCGCGCTGTCGTCCGTGAGATCCTCGAACGTGAGGAAGCAGAGCGTGAAGCGGCCAAGGTAGTGTAGAATACAAACATATGGCACAGCAGTACGGACTCGGACGAGGACTAGCATCACTCATTCCTCCGAAAAAAAGTGGCGACGCGCCCCAGTCGG
>CAZTYU010000016.1:0-10147 GCA_964617535.1 uncultured Bdellovibrionales bacterium
ACGGAAATCATGAAGCGCGGCCAGGCAGAGCGCTGGACGCTGGTAGCGGACGAGCAAACCAATACTGCTGAAGCATCTGTTGTTCCTCCTTTGGCTGAAGCAGCACCAGTAGCCACGGCAATAGAACCTGCAGCGCCGAAACTTCCTGAAGTTCATGCCGAGCTCGGCCTATCGGTCGGTGAAGTCTGGACCGCGAAGGAAAGCGGCCATGATGTCGATATTGAACTGCTCGAATTTTTCGATGGATCGGCCAAGCAGGGAAACGCACGTATGGTGCGGATCCGGAGAACAGTCGCTGGGCCGATGACAAACGAAAACTCGAGGATGGAAATCCCGCTCTACAAGCTGGCTGAGCGGCTGAAGTCGTATACAAAAAAGCGCGAGGCGCCAAAGCCGACAGAACGGACCGATCCACCGCTCGAGCCCGAATCCAGAGAGGCGGGTAGCGAAACAGTTCCGGCGGGTGAATCCGGCCAGCTGGTTCCTGGCGCAGAAGTGGCGCAGCCTGCTGAAGCCGGAGTTCCTCCCGTAGCTGGTAGCGAGACGCTGGTTTCTGATATCGATACGGAAATCGCCAAGCTCCGGGAGGAGGTCGCGAGCGAGCGAGCGGCGTTCATCGCTGTGGAGGAGTCGCAGCGGAGCACGTGGAAGAACCTGACGAGGATTTTCCGCGGGCTTTCGCACCAGGACAGCGACGATGCGGAGCTTATGAAGTACCGCGCTTTTTACGACGAGAAAGTCCTCGCGCTCCAGAATGCCGAACTGGAAAAATTGAAACGATCGGGCAAGACCGTGAAAGAACTCCGGCCCGAGATGGCGGCCCTCATCCGGGAGTTCGAGTTCGATGAAGCTGAGCGGATCTATGATGCGCGCCAGGAAATGCGTCTCGCCAAGACGAATCAGCCGCTTTACGAAAAAATGAAAGTCCTGTGGGGTGAAGCGAAAGAGGGGATAGAGGGTCCGACAGCAAAGGGGGAGGTAAAGTCTTGGATAAAGCTGTTTGCGGGTGCGACGGGCGCAGTCGGCAGCTCCACGCTCCAGGGTCTTGAGAAAGGCGGCGCGGCCTATAACAAGCTGATGCGAGGGAAGTACGGCAAGCTTATCCTCGCCGCGAGCGTCAGTACGGCGGCCGTCGGTATCGCGACCGGCGGTGTCGGTACGGCAGCGGTCGGGCTACTGGCGCTGAAGCGGCTGGCGGCGGGAGCTGGCGTAGCGGTTACACTTGAGGACGTATCAGAAAGAATCGCCCGTAGCCGGCGAGAGAAACGGCGCGCGAATGTCGAGCAGGACCATGAGGTACGCTTCGATGCGATGGAAAGCGAGGAGGATCTCGAGATCAAGCTTGGCAACAAACAGGAAATCAGTTTCAAGAAACTAGAAGATTATCTGAAAGAAGTTTCGGCGAAGACCCGAAAGGGTGAAGGGGCACGCCGGCGTGGTGATCTGTACCGAAAATCAGCCGCGCTTCTTGCCGGTACAGTACTGGGGTCTGGTACGGCTGCTCACTTTGCCAACGAATACATCGGTGGTGCGAGCCGGGCGCATGCAGCGCCGCTCCCTGGAGTGGAAACGGATGCTCCGAGCGGCGGTCCAGGGGCGGGGCCTTCGGCAGCCGAATCTGCTGCGGTACCCGAGTCGCTCAAAGACACTCGCGCGATACCAGCCCCGGTAGAAGAATCCTCAGTACCAGAATCCCTGAAGGACACGCGCGCCATTCCGGTTCCGGCCGAGCTGCCAGAAGGAAGTGCGAAATCGCTCCTCGAGTCGCATGAGGTGAAGCGTGGAGAAAGTATCTGGAAAATGGCAACTGGGGCCGTGAAAGATGTACCGGGTATGGACGAACGTGCCTCTGGCCGCTTTGCCAAACTGGTTGAGCTTCGTCTCGCAGAAAAGCTCGAAGCCGATTCAGCGCTAGCTCGCTCCGCTGGTTTTGTGGCTGATGCTGAGGGAAAATTCAGTCCGCATCATATCCAAGCCGGGGTGAAGATCGAGCTCGGCAAGCTCCTGTCTCAGGAGGAAATAGCGAAACTGCTCGAAGAGGCGAAAGCCGATGCACCGATCAGTGAAGCGCCCGTGTCGGTTCCGGATACCCCCATCCGGGAGACAGTGACCCCGATTTCTCCCTCCGTCCCATCCGAAGCGGAAATCGCGGCTCGCGAGGAGGCACGCATCGCTCGAGAGATTCCCCCGATCAGCGCCGATGAGCGCGCGGCTATCGTCGCTACCTTTCCGGAAAGCGTAACGACCGAGCTCATCAAGCTGGATGGCAATGTGATGAAGTACGTCGAAACGCTCCCACGCGAAGAGCAGGAGAAGCTGTTCCGGTATTTCAAGAAAGTTTCGCTCGAGCTTTTTCAGACCAATGACGTGATGGGCGGCGAAACTTACGACATGCGCTATGATCCGACAGTTCATCCGGAGCTTACCAAGACGAAGCTCACTGCCGTGCTCGGCGACCATAAGCTCCTCTCGAAAAACCCGCTTTTCGGCTATGACCGGGTGAAGAATCCGCTCCATTGGTCTCAGATGGAGGAAGTGGCGAAGTTTGCCAAGGCCTCGGCCAAAGCGTTTGGCGCTTCGGTTGCAGAGCCCAGAGCGACGGAGTCGGTCCAGGAGTACGCGCTTCGCATGGTCGCGATCGCGCGGAATCAGGGCGTGAAAATCCCGGGCTTCCGTGTGCTAGACTAAAAGAAACAAATTCGTATGGATATCGATTACGGAAAAATTGAACAGGAGCTCATCGAGGAACTTGCGCTTGCCGGACTCCCGCAGCCAAAACGCGAGGAACTCTTGGGGAAAATGCTCGAGGCACTTTTGAAACGGATCTTCATGGATACGATGGAGCGACTCGGCGAAAAGGGGATGTCTGACTATGAGGCGCTCATCGAAACGGAACCGTCCGAAGCAGCGGTTGGAAAATTTCTCGAGGAACATATTCCGGATTATGGAGCCTTTGTTCAGGGAATCGTCGATCAGTTCAAAAAGGATATAAAGGCCGTCGCAGCCTAGGCTCATAACTATGTGGGAATTCCTCTCTCGAAAAAAAGAAGCATCGGTCGCTCCGGTTCCTGAGGCAGCGCCGGTAGTGCGTCCTGAGACAGCCCCTGCCGTAGAGCAGGTAGCGGAACACGGCAGCGAGAATGCCAATGAGAAGTACGCGGCCATCCTGACGCAGTCAGGAACGGCTGTTCAGGGGGCCGCCACATCGGCTGACGATGTCCATGCTGATGCCGAGGCTGTGGGCCGGGCGACAGACGCTGCGAGCCGCGTGACGCAGCTCGTCGAGCTCGCCCAAGTGAAAGGCGTCGCCCATGCGGTCGAAGTCGCACGGAAGATGAATGACCTGTATGTCCTCGACACGATGCATGATGAGCTCGCAGACAAGCTGTACGATGCGCTAAAGGCCAAGGGGCTTATCCAAGGAGAATAGTCGGGGAATAGCAGAAAAAATAAAAACTCATGCTCTCGGAGTTCGATCTGAATGTCGTCTTGGTTCCGCTTGCGTACCTCTCAGGTGCGCTGGCATTCGTTTCGGGCGGGTTCCTCCTCGTTAAGGCATTCCTCCTCGTCCGTTTCGAGGTTTCGCAATCACTCAATCTCGATCTCGAAGTGGTCCAAGTGAGCAAGAAAAAGTTAGCGGATGGGGCCCAGCGTACACCCGAGGAATGGCGCGAGGAGATCCGGGCGATGGAGCAGCTTCTTGCCTCACTCGCTTCGCTCAAGCGGCATTTTTCTTGGTGGAAGCACCTGTTCTTTGAACCGCCGCATATCGTTTTTGAGATCGCGAATCCGTCCTCACGTGAGGAGATATTTTTCTATCTATCGGTCCCGAAGCATTACCGCGAGAGCGTTGAAAAGCAGATCCATAGCTTTTTCCCACAGTCGGCGATCGAAAAGGTTCCTGATTATACGATCTTTTCTCCGACCGGGGAGACAGCAGTGTCGCTCCTTGAACTCTCGGCGAGTCATGCGCTTCCGCTCAAGACGTATAAGAATCTCTCCGTCGATCCCCTGAATGAGATCTCGAATGCGCTTTCCAAGCTGGAGACTGTCGCGGAGGGAGCGGCGATCCAGATCGTCCTTGCGCCGGCTCCAGCGGGGTGGCGCAAGGGGAGCCGGCAGATCGCTCAGCGGATGCAGGAAGGGAAGCGGCTCAAGGATGCCCACCCGGAAAGCTTTACTTCGATGGTTGGGAAGTCCGCGCTGAAAGGTGTCGGTCACGTCGTTCTGCCGAAGGGGGCGAAACCTGAGGCGCAGGAAGAGAAAAAACCAGTCGTCCTCACGCCCGAAGAGCAGGAGCTTGTGAAGAATATCGACGCCAAAGCGAGCCAAGCGGCTTTTTCCGTGAACATCCGGCTCCTCGCTTCGGCAGCGACCAAGGTTCGGGCCGAGAGTATCCTGAGCCATCTCGAAAATGCGTTTTCTCAGTTCGAGAATCCGGAAGTGAATAGCTTTCGGGTGAAAAAGCGCGTTTCATCGAAGCGTGCCGCCTACCACTACATTTTCCGGAATTTCGATCCGGACTCGGCGATGGTGCTTACTTCGGATGAGGTAGCGAGCTTCTTCCATTTTCCGATCTCGACAACCGAGACGCCTAAAATCAAATGGCTCAAGGCTGGTGCCGCTCCGCCACCGATCAATGTTCCGAAGGAGGGAATCCTCCTCGGTTACAACGATTACCGAAACACGAAGACCGAAATTCGGATCACGGACAATGACCGCCGTCGTCACATGTACGTCATCGGACAGACCGGTGTCGGAAAGTCGAACTATCTCCAGGAGATGGCAAAGAAAGATGCACAAAGCGGCAAGGGCTTTTGCTTCATCGATCCTCACGGAGATGCGATCGAGGATATCCTGACGGCGATTCCAAAGGAGCGCGCCGAAGACGTCATCGTGTTTGATCCGGCAGATATCGCCCGTCCGATCGGTATCAATATGCTCGAGTACGACCCGAGTCATCCCGAGCAGAAGACATTTGTCATCAACGAGATGATCGGCATTTTCGATCAGCTCTACGATATGAAAGCGACGGGCGGACCGATGTTCGAGCAGTATATGCGAAATGCCATGCTCCTTATCATGGAGCATCCGGAAAGCGGCTCGACGCTCATGGAAATTCCGAAAGTGTTGGCTGACGAGGAATTCCGCCGCTACAAGCTCGCGCACTGCACGAACCCGATCGTTCGCGATTTCTGGCTGAAGGAAGCGGAGAAGGCGGGTGGTGAGGCATCGCTTGCGAATATGGTGCCCTACATCACATCGAAACTGACGACGTTCATCTCGAATGACATGATGCGGCCGATCATTGCGCAGCAGAAGAGCGCGCTGAATTTCCGCGAACTTATGGACCAAGGCAAGATCGTCCTGATCAATCTCTCCAAAGGCAAGATCGGCGAGATCAACGCACGGCTCCTCGGCATGGTCGTCGTGGGTAAGATCCTCATGGCAGCTCTCTCTCGTGTTGACCAGCCCGAATCCGAGCGTCGTGATTTCTATCTGTACCTCGACGAATTCCAGAACGTGACGACGACTTCGATCGCGCAGATCCTCTCCGAGGCGCGCAAGTACAAGCTGGTCCTGATCCTGGCGCATCAGTTCATCGGCCAACTGAAAGAGGAGATTTCCAAGGCGGTCTTTGGTAACGTCGGTTCGCTTGTGTCATTCCGCGTTGGCCCCGAGGACGCAGAGTTTCTCGAGAAACAGTTTGCTCCGGTCTTTTCGGCGCAGGACATCGTGAACGTCGACAACTACCAGGCATTTGCTCGGCTCCTCATGAACAACGAACTTACCAAGCCGTTCAACATGAAGACGTATCCGCCGACTTCGGGCGATCAGGAGGTGGCCAATGCCTTGAAAGAACTCTCGCGCCTCCGCTATGGTCGCGATGCCCGTATCGTGAACCAGGAAATCATGTCTCGCATCCAGCTAGCAGAGGGAGCCCAGGTGTAGTCTACGGAGAGCAAAGAAGGATTCCCGACGGAATCCTTCTTTCTTTACCTATGCCGTCCTTACATTATTGTATTCGCCAAGCGGTAGTGGCTCCGTTTCCTGAAACCAGGACTTCAGAACCATCGGGTGAGATGGCGATCGCTTCTATTTCGCCAAAGGATTCGTGGTAGTACTGGCCGATGAGCGTGCCGGTAGCTGACCAACGGATGATACGCTTCGCCTCCCGGTCGAGGGCAATAATATCGCCGGAGCGAGTATCGAAGGCGAGTGCGCTGATCGAAAGTGGCGCGAGCGGACCGGTGAAGCTTGTACTGGTGTTTCGGCCGCGGGTGTAGAGCGCGGGCTTGCCGGAAGCATCAGCGAGGAGAATATTTTCATAGACCGCGAAGACGCTGCGTGTATTCGAATTGATCGGCTCCTTGGACCATGTCGTTGCTGATCCGAAGCCTCCCTCGGCGCGAGGAAAACGATAGATGATGCCGGCTTTTTGGTCGAGAACGTAGAGATAGGTCAGATAGGATCCGATAGCTGACACCTCAGTGCCCGACGGTAGGGGAAGTGTGTTTTTCTCAAACTTTTTCGTGACCGCGCTCCAGAGGTAGGGCGATCCGGATTCGCCGATGGCAAAAATCGCATCGAGGTCATCCATGCCGGTCGCCAGGCGGAGTGTCTCTGGAGTTGCGGTTGATTCCTGAGTCCGGAGGTTGATGATGGCTCGTCCAGTAACGACGAACGGAGTATCATTCAGGTTTGCGAGAGCGACCGAGGGCGAGTTATTTACCGGGAAGAGGAGGCGGCTGCCAGAAAGTAGAGTAGCGAGCGGTTCGTTCGCAGGCGGAAAGATTGGTGCGGCGGCATCTTCTGTCGGTGCCGGCGGCGCATTTTGAGCGACCGGAACCTCATCTTCAGTACGTACGGTGGCGATAACTCCGACTATGATTACTACGCCCGCTACTCCGATGACTGACCACTTCTCTTTTGGGGAAAGCATTTGCCAGAAACCAGTGGTCCAAGCAACACCTCGCGCGCCCTGACGAGAAAGTACCAAAAGCCCGTCACGAGATCTTTCCCGAACCCTTTTCAAGGCGGGGCGAACCAAAGTAGCCATTTGGGGCGCGGATTCCTTGATTTTGTTCAGTACGGGCGGTTTTTTGTCTGGAATTGCCGGGGCAACCGATGGTTCTGATGAAGGTGTCGGACGTGGCGGGGCGGACTCGACAGGAGCGAGTGGGTGAAATTCGACCGGATGGGCGGACTCAGTAGTAGGGGTCGCTATTTCGTCGACAGACTTTTTTCTCGCCCGTTCCTCTCGAAATGCTTGCCAGCGGCTCTCGGCCGTGCGCCGGGTAGTCCGTGCCTTGCGAGCAAACGAACGTTTCAGGAGGGAAAGCCTGGACCAGAGTGCTCCAAAGGCGAGCACGCTCTCTTTACTGATGCGGCGCGAGGCTTTTCGCGAGGCAATACCCCACGCACGTGTCTTTGTCTCGAGCGCATGCCGGAAGAGCGCCCAGCGTTCCTGCCAGGGGTTCTCGATGGGCTCGAACGTTTCGTCAGGAGAGGCCTGGACATAAATATGCCCGGTTTTCTTGTCAGTGTATTCCTCTTGTTTCTCTGGTGCCGGAGCGGCATCAATCGCTGCCTTGACGGACTGTTTCGTCTCGCGTGCCGCATTGAACGGCGCCTCACTCCAAACATTGTCGAGTGAGGGGACGGGCTTTGCGATAGCGGGACTCGTCTTTTCCGGGCGCTTCAGTTCCACGGGAGCGGAACAGGTGATGAGGGCGACCGCGGCGATAGGGAGTTCGTTTATGAGAGCAGTACGGAGGAACTGCTCGAACCCGGCTGGTCCGAGGCGATTCAGGCTGCGCCGGAGATCTTCGGGGGAAAAGAGGGACCAGACGGATGGTGAAAGGGCGAAAATCAGGTCGCCATCGAAGAGCTCTCCGCTGGAAACCTCAGTAAAGGTCTTGAGCGGGTGGGGCTCACTTTCAATATCAGCCAGTCCCTCGCTGATCGAACGGAGCGCTTCCTCACGGGCGAGGTAGATCGCACCTTCTCCGGTCACTGAAAAATTGAGCGTGTTCTGACTGACGGCGCCGAGCGCCCCGTGGAGGTGGCCGAGCCAAGAGACATTGCCGTGCTTCACGATCTCGGCGAGCGCGACGTTGATCTTGTGGAGCGCGGCCTCGAAGCTTTCGACGGGACTGCGGCGGGGATTGGCGAAGTATTCTTTCTTGGCGACCGAAGCGAGGAAGTTCACGATATAGGCGGCGTCTTGGTCATGAATCTCGACTTCGAAAAAACCAAAAAGCGTCCCCAGGGCAGAGCCTGCGACATTGTCGCTCGCGTAGTGGAAAGCAATGATATATGGCTCCTGGGAGCGTCCGCTTCCTACGACGATTTCTCTAAAGTGTTTCTCGAGCAGAGCCGGCGTGGGCTTGCCGGACCGGCTGTCGGTGCGTGAGCGCATACCCTATAGTATACCATAGTACCGTCCAGAAAAGTACCATTTTGTCCCTCAACAAAGCCTTAAAGATTAAAAAATGCGCTTTGACTTTTTCATTTCCCGTTCGTATACTGGGGCTATCGACCTAACTCGTGTAACGGCTGATTTTCTCATATGTCTGTTGCGCTCTTCGAAGCGCTCTTCGGATCCCGCCCAAGAGCTCGCCTCATCCGTTTCTTCACCATGAATCCAGAAGTTGAATTTTCGGTCACGGACATATCAGACAAGACATTTCTGTCTCGGAGCGACGTTCTTCGCGAGGTGAAGCGTCTCGCCAAGATGAAGTTCGTGACGGAAAAGTCGCGTCAGGGGAAGAAGGTGTATGTCAGCAACACCGACTTCCCGTTCTATCTCGAGATGAAGACGCTCGTCTCGAAACTGAACGTGAATGCGCAGTCCCAGGTCTTTCGTAAACTGAAGACGGTCGGCGAGGTGAAGCTTATCCTCATCAGCGGACTTTTTCTGAACTATCCAAAGGCCAAGGTGGATATGGTGCTCGTGGTCAACAACATCAATCGTGCCAAGCTTCGCCAGGCGATCAGCTACCTCGAGGCCGAGGTCGGCAAAGAGATCCGCTTCGTCCTCATGAATAGCGAAGAGCTGCATTATCGCCTAAACATGCTCGATCGTTTCTTCATCGAATTCCTGGAGGGACCGTACGAAGAGGTTGTGAACAAGGTAGCTGAACTGAAGCGTTTCATCGCGGGGATGCGCAAATAAGGGGTATCGGCCCATGAGATGTCGGCATTCCGCTCTGCCACCGCGAAAGCTATGGCGGTGCGCGGTCGGAGAAAAGTATCGAATGCGCACCTTTCTCACTCATTACATCTAGTAATAAGCCATGGATACCTCCGTCATCATCACTATCGTCGCTGCGCTGCTCATCGGAGGGGCACTAGCCTGGGCAGTTTCCTTTTTTCAGGCTCGTTTTCGTGCGCTTGAAGAGAAGCGCTCAGTTCTGGAGCAGCAAGTTTCGAATCTCGGCCAGGGGATGCGCCAGGATATACATCAGTTCTCAACGACGCTCTTCCAGGAGTTTCACAATATGCAGGCCACACTCGATAAGCGGCTGCACGACAATACGGCCCGTCTCGATCAGCGCCTTGAGAATGCAGGAAAGCAGTTTCTGGATGTTCGCGAGCGACTGGCAGAAATGAATAAAACAAACGAGCAGATTCTCGAGGTAACCAAGGATGTCGCATCGCTTCAGGATATCCTCAAGGCGCCGAAGATCCGCGGCGGATTTGGCGAAGCGATGCTCGGCGATATCCTTTCCCAGATGCTCCCTGCCGATTGCTACGTTCTCCAGCACATGTTCAAGACCGGGGAGACGGTCGATGCGCTTATCACGCTCCGCGGCGGGTCGATCAGTGTCGATTCCAAATTCCCGCTTGAAAATTTCAAGCGCGTCATTTCTCTGGAAAACGAAACTGACCGGGCAGCGGCGCGGCGGCAGTTTATCGCCGACGTAAAGAAGCACGTCGATGCGATTTCGGCTAAATACATTTTGCCGAGCGAGGGGACGCTCGATTGGGCGCTCATGTACATCCCCGCCGAAAATGTCTATTACGAGATCATCATCAAGGACGATGACCATCAGGGGCTGTACGAATACTTCAATAAGAAACGCGTGATCCCGGTTTCGCCGAACTCTTTCTATGCCTACCTGAAAACGATCATGTTCGGCCT
>CAZTYU010000016.1:10247-27853 GCA_964617535.1 uncultured Bdellovibrionales bacterium
GAAACACTCTATCGCGAGAGTCGGGTTTGGATTTGGCGGGCCGGGCTCACAGTGCAGGCGCTGCTTTTCGGCCTCGTCGCTTTTTTTATCCGGCCCTCAGCCGACGCTTTCATCCTCCGGTACAACGCGTTCTTCGGGGTCGATCTTCTCGGAACGTGGTGGCAGGCATATCTGGTTCCGGGGGTGAGCCTTATATTTTTTCTGGGAAATCTGGCCCTGGCCGCGTTTCTTGCCCGGCGATCGGCCTACTTGGCAGCAGTTATCCTCTCCTATGGGGCTCTCCTCATCGCGCTGTCTGAGGCGATAGCGATGGCAGCGATAATCTCAATCAACTCCTGATTTCGGATATGGGTCACGGGCCGGCTTTCTATCTTGCCTCCTGGGCGGCAGCGCTTCTCTTGGCGGTTGTCGCACTCTTCTTGGTTACGCGCGTGCCGATATTCAAACGTCTTCGCGTACGGCATGAAACCGGACGCGAATCCATGTCGCCAGTCTATTATCGGTTCGGCGGCGCGATACTGGCTCTTCTGTTCCTGGCGCTCTTGTCGATCGATACACGCCTCGAATGGAACGCCCCTTTTATGGCGCTCTATGTCGGGTCGCTGGCGATCATAGCATTTTCATTTGCTGATGACATTGGTCATATCGCATGGCCGTGGCATTTGTCCTTTCAGGTGCTTTTGGGGATCCTGGTCTTTTCTTCCGGGATGCGTCTCGATGTCTGGTCGTATTTCCTTGGCATCTCGGGTGACTGGCCGCTGATGCTTAGTTTCATCGGCATCATTGCCTGGGTCGTGCTCATCATGAACGCGCTCAACTGGGTCGATGGCACGGACGGGCTTATGCCCGGCATCGTAGCGCTTTCTTTTAGTGTGATATTCATTCTAGCGCTTCGGCCGGAAGTGAATCAGCCGACGATTGCCATCCTCTCGATAGTGCTCCTTGGCCTGTCGCTTGGACTGCTGTTTTTCAATTGGCATCCAGCCAAGATCATAGCGGGAACTGGTGGAGCATATTTCTTCGGCTTTACCCTTGCCACGATTGCCCTCTATGCAGGGACAAAGGTCGCGACGCTGCTCGTGGTCTTGGCGATTCCGGTGTTCGATGCATTTTTTGTCCTGGCGCGGCGGCTAGCGAGTGGCCATTCGCCATTTTTACCGGATGAAGCCCATCTCCATCACCTCCTCCTCGCTCGTGGCTGGCACCCGTCCCTGATCGCGTCGGTCTATCTGCTGTTCACGGCGTTTCTAGGATTACTCGCGCTCGCGCTTCGAGACGGCAGTAAGGCAGTGGCCTTTAGTACGGCTGGACTGCTCATCGCGTTTTCTACCGCTGTCCTTCGCTGGTCGCTCCGCAACCCATCAAAAACGAGATTGCTCTCATAAATATGCAGATTCCATCGCCTGTTATCCGTCGGAAAATAGCGCTTGGCGCTATTGGGCTTGCTTTTCTTGCGGCGCTCTTCATCCAAACCAGGATTGTATCAAGTATTGACCCGAGTGATCGTTCGCTTCCGACACATGCGTTCACCTCTAGACATGCTTGGCCGCTCGACGTGGCGCATACCGACGAACTCCGTTCGCTTGGCCTCGGGGAGCGCGATAGCTATCCGGCCGGTCGCGGCATGCTGTTTCTGTTTGACGTCCCGTACCCGTATGGTTTTTGGATGAAGGGGATGCGGTTTTCCCTCGATATGGTGTTCCTCTTACGCGGGCGAGTCGTTTTCATCGAACGCGGTATCCAGCCGGAGGACGGACGGATCATAATGCCTCCTACCCCGATTGATCAGGTGATCGAATTCAATGCGGGAGGCGCGGACGATCTTTCGGTCGGTGACCGGGTTTGGTATTGGCGCGGATTTTAGCAACGCCCCCTACGGTCCTCCAAAAAGCCAAAAACCCCGGAGTCCGGGGTTTTTGGTGCAATTGCGGAAGGTACAGCAGTACTGCTTTATTCTGACGGAACGAATCTCTTACGATCGGTAGGCTGCGACACGGCTCGAGTACTTCTTCAAGTTCTGGAGCTGTTTGCTATTGAGCTGCTTCGAGTGGTCGATCGCCTGACGGATCATGTCCTTAGAGAATTCTGCGGACTGTCCGACAGCGAGGGGGCCACGCTCTCTGAGCTGCTTTCTGAGATAGTCTTCGATGTAGACCTTGTGTTCACCGGTAAGCGATGAATCAGGAGACTTTTCCAGGTAGTTCGCGAGTGCACGGCGGGCGAGATGGGTTGTCCCGTCGCCTTTCGTGGCAGTCTCAACAAACGAACCTTCAGTCTCGCGGCTGAGCTCTTTCGGGGCGACTGCGGTCTTTGACTGGTCGTTAGCCTTCACATCGGCTGCCTTGTTCGAATCCATCGTTTCAGATTCGGTCGCGACAGTCATGTCGTCGGTACCATCGACGGTCTCGTCCGCGCGCTGCGAGTAGGAGTAAATGCCGAGTGCGATCGCTGCTACGATAAAGAAGCTGACGATGACGCGGAGATTCTCCTGGAGCCAGGCTTTCGCCTGATCAGTGACACGTTCTTCTTCGTTCATGTTCATGTTTTCATCCATAAGAGTCACCTCTCTTCCTAGCTTTACAGATTATCTTGTGAATGTGCCGCTTGCGTTGAAGCTCCAATGGGAGCTCTCCTCTTTGTGAAGAAAAGAGCCTCATTCGCCCATTTCTTTCCTCATAGTACGGCGACCAAAAGGGGGTGTCAATCTGGACAAAAATCGTTGTTTTCAGCGCAGTAAAGCCCGAAATCTCATTTTTTGTCCTGTCAGAATCGTTTGAACGGATGGTGCATTTTGCCTGTCCACTGAATTATCCGTACGGCGGTTATTTCATCTGGAAAAATCGAATGCGAATGCGTAAAAAAAATTTTCGTTCATGCATGCGCGCTCGGCGCTTCGAAAAATAAGTCAAAAGCAAAATCGTACATCAAGAAAGTGAGACGAACGTAAAAATATTTTTTGCATAGCGACATGATAACGATGAAGGGAGTTGATTGCGCACGATGCTATTGACATGTGCACTATGCAAACTTTTTTAAAAGAGTATAATACTGATGTGTGAAACATCACACGTGCGTGGAACAAAATTGTTTCACAAACAAAGAGAAAAATAACATCGTGACCGTAAACATACGGAAGCGAAAACAAAATTTTGGAAGGAGGTGACCTATCATGGCAACAAAGAAAAAGAAGGTAGCCAAGAAGAAGAAGGTGACCAAGAAGAAGGCCGCTAAGAAGTCCTCGAAGCGCCGCGCCTAATTGGCACGTTTCACTTCTTACAAAAGCTCCGCTTATGCGGAGTTTTTGTTTTACTGTTTTTCGATGGTGCCGATGACAAGACGGGATTTGCCGGCAAGATCGGGGACGATTTCGAGTGATGAAAGCGTGGCGATATCCGCAAAGAGAGGAAGAATTCTTTTTGCCTGTTCAGGGCTTATTTCAAGGAAGAAAGTGATTTTTATACCAGCCATATTGATGGTACGGAGCTCGGTCATGAGGCGGCGATAGTGATCGAGTCCATCCCTGCCGGAGAGGAGGGCGCTTTTTGGCTCGTACTGCTTCACATTCGGCGCTGTCCTGTGGTAGAGCACGTCCGAGAGGTAGGGGAGGTTGGCGACGACGAATATCTCATCGTGGTCCGAAAGTTTCTTTAATAGTCTTGAGAGGAGGTCGCTTTTAACAAATCGGATACCTGATCCGATCTCAAATCGCTTCGCGTTATTCCGAGCATAGCGGAGCGGCGCATCTTCGCTGTCAACGGCGAACCAGGAAATATTTTTTCGCGCTCCCTTTTGAATAGAAAGAAAAATACTTTCGATAATCGCACCGCTGCCAGTCCCGACATCGACAACGGCGATTTTTTTTCTGAGCGCTTCGGATGATGTGATGTGATCGATCGCACGCTCGACGGTCAGTTCGGTTTCTGGCCGAGGGATGAGCACTCCTGGTCCGACAGAAAAATCATGTCCGTAGAATTCTTTCTGGCCAACGATGTAGGCAATCGGTTCATGTTTCAGGGCGCGAGCGAGGAAGTCCCGATAGCGTTTCGCTTGGGCTGGCGTTAGTTTGTTTTCGGCATGAGTCAGGAGAAAGACCCGATTCTGATCCAGGACAGAAGAAAGCAAAACCTCCCGATCGAGGTGTGGGAGGCGAGGGTATAGCCGGAGTGCTTCCTGGACAGTCATACGTGGCTTACGCTTTCTGTCCTTCGGCCTCGAGCTTTAGGCGCACGTCCTCGTTCTCGAGGAGGTCGAGGATGGGTCCGAGTCCGCCGGCGAGGATGCCGGGGATATTGCTCCAGTTTTCCTTGATCCGGTGATCTGTGATTCGATCCTGGGGGAAATTATAGGTGCGGATCTTCTCGCTCCGGTCGCCGGTGCCGATCTGATTCTTGCGTGCATCGCCTTGCTCCTTGCGCTGGCGTTCCTCTTCGGCTTCCCAGAGCCGCGCGCGAAGGACTTTCATCGCTTTCTCGCGGTTTTTGATCTGCGACTTTTCGTCTTGGCAGGAGACGACCAGGCCTGTCGGGAGGTGGGTGATGCGAACGGCAGAATAGGTCGTGTTGACCGATTGTCCGCCGGGCCCTGACGAACAAAAGGTGTCGATCCGAAGGTCTTCTGGCTTCACCACGATCTCGATATCGTCGACCTGCGGGAGGACGGCGACGGTGACAGTCGAAGTGTGCACCCGGCCCATCTTTTCGGTTTCGGGGATGCGCTGCACCCGGTGAACGCCGGATTCGTACTTGAATTTCTGATAGACCGAAGTATCGCTTCGGCCCCGATTCACTTCGAAGGTAACCTCCTTGTAGCCACCGACTTCACTCGCGTGACTGTCGAGGAGCGTCGTCTGCCAGCCCATCGTTTCGGCATAGCGGGCGTACATACGAAAGAGCTCGGCCGCGAAGAGGCTCGCCTCATCGCCGCCGGCACCAGCACGGATTTCAACGATGATATCTTTGGTGTCATTCTTGTCTTTGGGGAGGAGGAGGCGCTTCAACTCGGTCTCGACAGATTCTTTCTCAGCTGCGAGCGCGATGTTTTCCTCGAGCGCCATGGCTTTGAGCTCATCGTCGTTCTCAGTTTGGGTGATTTCAGCATTCTCCCGGAGACTTTTCTCTATTGTTTTGAGCCGATTGATCCGCTCCATGATGATGTCGAGCTCAGCCTTGCGTCGCCCGAGGGTCATGAGCTTTTCGGGCGCGCTCAAAGTGGCCGGAGAGGAGAGTTCCTCTTCGACTTGTTTCATTTCTGATTCGATTTTGGCAATCAGGTCTTGCATAGAGTGGCAGAAAAAAGGTGCGGCTGACGCTAGGCTAGCGTCCTTACGAACAAAAAACAATCCCCGGCGAGGATTGTTTCAGTTCCAGAGTATTGAAGCTAAGCGGACTTCTTGGCCTTGGATTCGGTCTTCGCTGACTCTTTCTTTTCGGCTTCAGCCTTGGCGCTGCGCTTCTTTTTCACCTCGGTATGGGCTGCCTTGGTCTTCTCGACGCGCTCAGCAAGCTTCTTGAACCGGTCAACGCGGCCGCCGGCATCGACGAACTTCTTCTTGCCGGTATAGAACGGGTGGCAGTTTGAACAGATTTCCGTGTTGATGACGGAATTGGTCGAGCCCGTGACGAACTTGTTGCCGCAGACGCAAGTGACGTGGACTTCTTCGTGATAGGTCGGATGGATGCCGGTCTTCATAGGGTTCAAGAGAAATATGCAAAGCGGAGTCTATCACGCGGTTTGAAAATTGACAAGTCTCGCTGCCTCGCGTATTCTAGGAGCGCTTTGCTACGGCCTCGAGGAGGTCAGTACGCGAATCACACATATCCGTCAGAGCGCCCATTCCTGTCCTTTTTCTCACATCTCCGTGGGAAAAGGATCTGGGCGAAACTTTCCTGAGGATAGAGGTAAATTATTAAGGATAAAGCATATGTCAGACGTGACAGCGGCCCAGAAGGCCGATACCCCTCTCGTTCTCGAGGGGGCGGCGGAGTATTTCGCCGAGTTCGATTTCAGCCGGGTGGACGATTCGCTCGAGAGTCTTCTCAAGGCTGGTGTTCATTTCGGTCACCTGAAGAGCCGCCGCCATCCTCGGATGGAACAGTATATCTTCACGACCCGGAAGAACATCAACATTCTCAACCTGGAGAAGACAAAGGAGTGTCTCGATCGCGCAGCCGAGTTTCTTGCTGCGACCGCCAAGAGCGGCAAGCCGATCCTTTTTGTCGGCGTGAAGAAGCAGACGCACGATGCCGTGAAGTCACTGGCGAAGCGGATCAATATGCCGTATGTCGTTGATCGCTGGCTCGGTGGAACATTGACGAACTATGGTCAGATCCGCGGCCGTGCCAAGTATCTCGTTGAGAACGAAGCGCTCTTTGAGGCCGGTGAATTCAAAAAGTACACCAAGCTCGAGCAGCAGAAGAAGCAGGAAGAACTCGAGAAGCTCGAGCACAAGGTCGGCGGCCTCCGGACCATGCAGGAGCTTCCAGGTGCGATCGTGATCGCTGATGCCAAGGAAGCCGGTCTCGTCATCAAGGAGGCGTCGCGCCTCGGTGTTCCGCTCGTCGCGATCGTCGACACAAACGCCGATCCGAGCGCGATCGATTATCCGATTCCGGGGAACGATGACGCCCTGTCATCCCTTCGCCTCCTCCTCGCTCTCCTCGGCCGTGCCGTCGAGCGTGGAACCGCTGAGAAGTCGGCCCAAAAGGCGGCTGTAGCGGAAAAGAAAGCGTAATTTCCGGGTTTCCTTGTTTTCTTCTAGAATAAAAAAGAAGCACTTATGAGCACCATGGAACAAGTCAAAGCCCTCCGCGAGAAGACTGGCGGAGGCATCGTCGAGGTAAAAAAGGCGCTCGATGAAGCGAACGGCGATGAAGCCAAGGCGATTGAAATTCTCAAGAAACGCGGCGAGGCGAAGGCCCTGAAGAAGACCGATCGCACCGCTGGTGAAGGGATCGTCGTCTCGTACATCCACTCGAACCAGCGCGTCGGTACGCTCCTCACGCTCCTTTCCGAAACGGATTTCGTCGCTCGGAACAGCGAGTTTCAGGAATTGGCGCATGATCTCGCGATGCATGTGACGGCCATGGCGCCGCGCTATGTCCGTCCCGAGGACGTGCCAGCGGAGCTCGTTGCCAGAGAACGCAAGATCTGGGAGGAACAGGTTGCTGCGGAGGGAAAGCCGGCCGAGATCGCCGACAAGATCCTCCTCGGCAAAGAAAAGAAGTTTCGCGAAGAGCTCGCGCTGCTCACGCAGCCGTTCGTGAAAGATCCGTCTAAGACCGTGCAGGCCCTCATTACAGAGAGCATTCATCGCATCGGAGAGAATATCCAGGTCGGCAGCTTCACCCGGTTTGAAATCTAAAAGTCCTCGCTCCTCAAAAGGTAGCGGGTCAAGTCCATCGCCATGTGGTATCTCGTTATCCCGCCCATCGTCTTCATCCTCTCGCTCGGACTCTTGTTTTGGTTTCTTTCAAAGAAATCCGGTGATCCTGCGGTGCTCGGGCGAATGGCGGACAGCGAA
Organism: uncultured Bdellovibrionales bacterium; assembly: GCA_964617535.1. Lineage (GTDB taxonomy): Bacteria > Patescibacteriota > Minisyncoccia > Moranbacterales > UBA1568 > SSEF01. Next base: position 17,767 of record CAZTYU010000016.1, read on the forward strand.
CTGATCCCGCCACCGCGCCGTATCCTCTTCATCAAGGAAGAAACCTACATCCGCATCCTCGAAAAGCTGACCAAACGGCTCAATCTCCTGTCGCTCAAATTCCACAATCGTTTCAACCAGTTTTCGGGTTCGCTCCGGAACCGGCGGGAGAAAATGCGGGAGCAGCATGAGGCCGCCTCACTCGCCGCGGAGAAGAGTCGGTTCTGGGAACGCTGGCAGCGGCGTCATGGTCGCGATGAAGAGGGCGTTCTACCGGCAGAGGAAGCAACACTGCCCCTCTCGGCGGCACCAGATCCGGACCGCGTGGTCGTCAAACAGGTTCCGAAAGAAGAGGGTATTGCTGAGGTGGCGCGCGAGAAAGCGGGACGGCTCCGTGACGTTGGGAAGAGTCTGGGCGATTCGCTCATGTCAAAGAGCGAGGAGACGGTGCGCGTGTTTCGCCGTCGCCGCATGACCCCCTCGGGCGAGAAGCAGCTTTCCGAAGAAGAACTCATCGATCGGATTGCCCGGAACCCGAAAGATGCGCCAGCCTACGAGCAGCTCGGCGACTTCTATATGGAAAGCGGCAACCTCTCGGATGCCAAGGCATGCTATCGGCAGGTGATCAAGCTCTCGCCGCTCAATCGCGAGGTGAAAGAGAAAGTCAGGCGTCTCGAGCGGCTCTTGGTCCAGAAAGAAAAGAGTCGTGGTTGATTGGGAGCGTGTTCTTGGCTAAGATACAGAGGTTGTTTCTCTGTTCGGGCCGAGCGCCGAAGTAGCTCAGTTGGTAGAGCAACGGTTTTGTAAACCGTGGGTCGCCGGTTCAAGCCCGGCCTTCGGCTCAGGAGGAAAACATTTGGGTAGGTGGCGGAGTGGTCAATCGCAGCAGACTGTAAATCTGTCGCCTTCGGGCTTCGGGGGTTCGAATCCCTCCCTACCCACAAAAATCAAAACGATACCCTCGTGGTATCGGTTTGATTTTGTTAGAGTGGGAGGAAGCCAACTGCTTGGCTTCCGAGGGGGATGAGAAAGCCGGAGCGTTGTACGAGTTTGTCCAAAGGACGGAGCGAGTACCGCGAGGCGGGGTCGAGAAATTTTTCCTGATGGAAAAATATTCGTGACCGAATCCCTCCCTACCCACAGCAGTTCGCCGTTGTAGCTCAGTCGGTAGAGCAACGCCATGGTAAGGCGTAGGTCACCGGTTCAAATCCGGTCAACGGCTCAGTATTGAGGTTAAGAGGTTCAGGAAACCCGACGCGGACCCGCTCGGGTTTTGCTTTTCTGTGGGATCGGTGATAGCTTCTCTACCATCCGCAACAATTCCTACAAGGAGGCTGACATGCGGTATCCCCAGTTCCTTTTCCTGCTTCTCTCGGTATCTCCGGCTGTCGCGGCAGAGTGCTATCTGCTCGGTGGCTACGGTTCAGGAACCTATCGTCACGATTCGGCCAAGCTCGAGTCGAAAATCCTTTCGTTCGAGACGTCGGGTGAGTACGCGGGCCACAGCTACGCTGTTCAAGCGACCGGCGGCTACTGGATCGATCAGCGGAGCCGGCCTTACAACCTTGGCATCGGTTGTGGGCTCAGTTCCGCCTGGTCATTCGAACTCGACTACCGGCGCGGCTTCAGGATGGCGATCAACTCTCGTTTTGGGCTGCGCGGACACGTCGATGGCCGCACGTTCGAGACCGATCAGGTCGCGTTCCAACAACGCATCGACATGGAGGGCATCGGCGCGAGCTTCGTTGGCGCCTACGCGCTTGGTTCGGGGGTCTCGCTCACGGGACGGATCGGCATGATGCGTGCCAGGGCTCGCCATAGCGTCTCGTTCCCGGAATTCAGCTCGACCCGATGGGTGCTCCGGGAAGAGCGCGGCAACCTGCCGATCATCGGGCTCGGACTCATGTACCGACCGTCTCAGTCCTGGTCGTTCGCCACTGAGGCCGTGAAGTACAACGGCGAGAGCGAGATCTTGAGCTTCGTGATTCGCCGGTACTTCGACTTCCTGTGATTCGGGATGAGTCGCCTATTCGGGCGCCATGCAACACTGTATGGTGCCCGTTCTCTTTTCGAGAGTTGACGAACGACTAGTTTTCCCGTAGAGTGGGACTATTCTTTTGTCATAATATCTCTAGACCGTATGGGCAAGATCAAGGAAAACATGGCCAAACTGAAGTGCTCCGAGTGTAATCGTATTTCTCGCGAGACCTCCCGCAACAAGAAAAAGGTGAAAGAGAAGCTCTCGCTTTCGAAGTATTGCCGCTTCTGCCGCAAGAATACCGTGCACAACGAATCCAAATAGGTTTCGCGAGCCGTTGTATAATGGCTAGGCAGCTTCGTGTTGCCGAAAGAGGGGCGTCGTATAATGGTAGTACAAAGGTCTCCAAAACCTTTAGCGCGGGTCCGATTCCTGCCGCCCCTGCAGGTGTTTGAAAATAAGTGATTGCTATAGGCTGGTTTCAACAGTTTATGGCCCCATCGTCTATCGGCTAGGACGCCAGGTTTTCATCCTGGTAAGAGGGGTTCGATTCCCCTTGGGGCTACATTTATGTCTACGCTCATTTTCGATATCGAGACGGTCGGCGAAGATTTTTCGGCGCTCGACGAGACGACGAGGGAGTCACTGACGCGTTGGATTAAGCGCGAGAGCGGGGATGAGGCAGAATACGAGGCAGCGCTGAAAGATCTCGAGGATGGCCTCGGGTTTTCGCCGCTCACCGGTCAGATCGTAGCGATCGGCGTGCTCGATGCTGAGCGCAAGAAATCAGCGGTCTACTACCAGCCCGCCGATGCGGACGACACGGACTTCGAGGAAGGCGACTCTAAGTACGAGGCGCTGTCAGAGAAAGCGATGCTCGAAAAGTTCTGGGACATCGCGACGAAGTATGATACTTTCGTCACGTTCAACGGCCGGCAGTTCGATGTCCCGTTCCTCATGGTGCGTTCGGCGATCCAGGGCGTGAAACCGTCGAAAAATCTTCTCGCCAATCGCTACCTGAACTATCAGCCGTGGAATGCGAAGCATGTCGACCTCCTCGATCAGCTCTCGTTCTATGGCGCGATGCGAAGGAAAGGGAGTCTCCATCTCTGGACGCGTGCGTTTGGGATCGAAAGCCCCAAAGCGCAGGGCGTGACGGGCGACGACGTCCGTGAGCTCTTCAAAGAAGGGAAATACAAAGATATCGCCCGATACAATGCTCGCGATCTCGTGGCGACGCTCGCCCTCTACGAGCGCTGGCGTGAGTATTTTGTTTTTCCGGAAAAATGATTGGCCGGAGGTGATGTCTGTCTGGTAGAATTACGGACGCATTTTCTCCCGAGAACTCATGGATATCCAGGCTACGCTCAAGGCATTCAAGGAACGGCTCGATCCGGAAATCGAGGCGTATTTTGACCAGCAGCTCGCGGATGCCCAGAAAGACGATGACCTCGTCCATGAAGCGCTCCTCCACGTGAAAAAGATGACCCTTTCCGGTGGCAAGCGGCTCCGGCCGGCCTTCATGTACTATGGCTATATTGCCGCTGGTGGCACGGACCGAGAGCGTCTCTTGAAAACCTCGGTTGCCGTCGAGCTGATTCACATGTTTCTCCTCATTCACGACGATATCATCGATCGCGATGCGCTCCGTCACGGCGAGCCGACCCTGCACGAGCGGTACCGGACATGGGGGAGACGATATCTCGGGCTCACCGATCCAGACCACTTCGGCGACTCGATCGCGCTCATCGTCGGTGATATGCTTTTTGCGCTCGGCAATGACATTATCTTCAACTCGGGCTTTCCGGAAAAGGATCTTTTTGCGGCCCTTTCCCGGATGCAGAAAATTGTTTCGCATACGGTCGTCGGCCAAGCGCGGGATATCTATATCGAGTATCGGGGCAAGGCCACCTCAGCCGAAGTTTTGAACATGTACGAGAAGAAAACGGCTCGCTATACGATCGAGGGCCCGCTCCACCTCGGTTCGCTGCTGGCGGGCGGCAGTCCAGCACTTACAGCCGAACTTGCTCGCTACGCGCTCCCGATCGGCGTCGCCTTCCAGATTCAGGACGATATCCTCGGCATGTATGGTGACGAGGAACGGATCGGCAAGCCGGTCGGGTCCGATATTCGCGAGGGGAAGATCACACTGCTCGTCGCCCACGTTTTCGAGCATGCTGAGCGGGCGGTGAAGCGGGAGGTTGATGACCTGCTGAAGCGTGGCGCCGCGCTCACTGCTGCCGATATTGACCGTTTTCGAGAAATTATCCGCGACACGGGTGCGCTTGATGCGGCCAAGGCACGTGCGCTCTCGTACATCCAGGAGGGGAAACAGGCGCTGCTCGCGGTCGAGTCAGAGATCGCTCCGGAAGCGCGCGAATTTCTCGAGGGTATTGCCGATTATATGGAAAAACGCGATTATTGATACTATGCCGGATCTCCTCGCATCTACTCCCAAAGAAAAGCTCCCGCGGCACATCGCGATCATCCCTGACGGCAATCGCCGCTGGGCGGCTTTGCATGGCCGTGAGCCATGGGAGGGACATACGGCCGGCGCCGAGCGGATCGAAGAGATCGTCCGGGAAGGCCGGAGGCTCGGGGTTCGGGAACTTTCATTTTGGGGGTCCTCGCTTGAAAATCTCTCGCGGCGTCCGCTCCGCGAAAAGCAGGAGCTCCTTCGTATCTATGAAACGTATTTCGAAAAGCTGATGGCTGACGAAGAAGTGTTCCGTGACCGGGTGCGTATCCGCTGCATCGGCCATTGGGAGGAGCAGTTTCCCGGAAAGCTCAAGGGCATTCTGAAGAAAGGGATCGAAGCAACGAAAGACCATGATCAGTACTTCTTGAATTTTTTCCTCGCCTATAGCGGCGATGACGACATGCTCCTCGCGGTTCAGAAAATTGCTGGCGAAGGGCTCGCTCCCGGCATGGTGACCGAAGAGGTGATCAAAGCACATCTCATGACAGCGGAAATTCCCCCAGTCGATCTCCTCATCCGGACCGGGGACGACCCGCATCTCTCAGCTGGATTCATGATGTGGGAGACGAAAGACGCGCAGCTGTACTTTCCAAATTGCCATTTTCCGGACTTCGATGCAGCTGGATTCCGGCTGGCGATCGAGGAATACCTGGACCGTGACCGGCGATACGGGAAATAAGCCAAAATTCGGCAGATCCTTCCCGGGAAGGCCGTTTTCCGTTAAGGGAACGAAGATCGGGTTCTCGGCTTGTTGACAACATTTCTCCTTTCCATTACACTGTGAGCACATTTGAAAAGTGCATACAGCTCCCGCGAGAGAGGGTATACTGACGCGACGCAAGATCGAGGAACGCACGAATTATACGCACCACTCTCTTTTTGTGTTGGCAAAGTAAACCTCTTACGGGAACTGGCGTGCAATATATGGGAAATAATAAAGAACTCATCCGTTTCGAGGGGGAAGTCATCGAATCTCTCCCGAGTACCACCTTCAAAGTCCGTCTCGATAACGGGCATGAGGTGCTCGCTCATATTTCGGGCAAGATGCGGGTGCACTATATCCGCCTCCTCCCCGGTGATCGTGTCATTGTCGACATGAGCCCGTACGACCTCACCAAGGGGCGGATCGTCCAGCGTTTGAAAGTCTGAATCAAGCTATGAAAGTTCGCGCCTCCGTAAAAAAAATCTGTGCCCACTGCAAAATCGTGCGTCGCCGTCGCGTCGTTCACGTGATTTGCAAGAATCCTAAGCACAAACAGCGTCAAGGATAAAGCCTATGCTCCGTATCGCCAGCGTCAACCTGCCCGACAACAAGCGCATCGAAATTGCGCTGACCTATCTTTATGGTATCGGCCGTCCGACGAGCCGCAAGATCCTCGATTCTCTGGGCATCGATATCGACACCCGGACCAAGGACCTCTCCGAGAAGGATGCTAACCGTCTCCGTGAGACGATCGAAAAGAGTCACCGCATTGAAGGTGAACTTCGCCACCAGGTGAAGATGAACATCAAGCGCCTGAAGGAAATTGGTAGCTATCGCGGTATCCGTCACGCCAAGAGCCTCCCGGTTCGCGGCCAGCGCACCAAGACCAATACCCGCACCGTCCGTGGCAACGTGAGAAAGACGATGGGTAGCGGCCGCAAGAAGTCCGACGCTAAGACCTAAAAGAACTATGGCAGAAGAGCTGACAACTGAAGAGGTGAAGGTGGACGCGCCGGCTGTCGAAGAGACGGATGCTAAGAAGCGCGTGAAAAAGTCGAAGCGCCTGGTCCAGAAGGGCCGCGCCAGTATTCAGTGCACCTACAACAACACCATCGTGACCCTGGCCGACCTCTCCGGCGGCGTGCTCGCTTGGTCGAGCTCGGGGCATCTCGGCTTCAAGGGCGCCAAGAAATCGACGCCGTACGCCGCGACCCAGGTTGTCGCTGAGGTTTCTGAGAAGGTCAAGAAATACGGTCTTCAGGACCTTGAGGTATTCGTGAAGGGTGTGGGAAGCGGCCGCGAAGCTTCGATCCGAGCGCTCGCCAACAATGGTTTCAATCTCGTTTCGATCAAAGATATCACCCCAGTTCCGCACAACGGCTGCCGTCCGCGCCGTCCGCGCCGCATCTAACCTCTACCGAACGTTATGGCTAATACAATCGACTCCAAATGCAAACTCTGCCGACGCGCCGGCGAAAAACTCTTCCTCAAGGGTGATCGCTGCTTGTCGCCGAAGTGCGCCATGGTGCGCCGGCCGTATGCGCCGGGTGTCCACGGACAGAACCCGTCCCGCGGCCGGAGCGAATTCGGACGCCAGCTTTCGATGAAGCAGAAAATCAAGCGCCTCTACGGTGTCATGGAGCGCCAGTTCCGTCACCACTTCGAGGAGAGCAAGCTCCGCCAAGGCGCGACCGGTGACCTCCTCCTCCAGCGCCTCGAGTGCCGTCTCGACAACGCGGTGTACCGCCTTGGTTTCGCCTCCTCGCGCGTCGCAGCCCGCCAGCTCGTCGGCCACAAATTTTTCACGGTGAACGGCAAGCGCATGAACATCCCGTCGTACGAGGTCCGGATCGGCGATGTGATTGCACTGAAGACAACGAAGGAGAACAAGACTGTCACGAAGAACCGGCTGGAAGTATTGAAGAACAAGAACGATGTGCCGCACTGGCTCGCGCTCGACGCCGAAAAGCTCGAAGGAAAGGTCCTCGCGCTCCCGTCCCGTGAAGACGTCGGCATCTCCGTCGATGCCCAGATGGTCGTCGAGTATTATTCGAAATAATTTCAACTGGTAACTTTTGTTCGCGAAAGCGAACACCATACATATGCAAAACATCACTGCACCGTACCAGCCGAATTACACCGAACTCGGGACTAACCACGGCAAGCTCGAGATCGGCGGTTGCTACCCCGGCTACGGGGCGACTTTGGGCAACGCGCTTCGTCGCGTCCTCCTCTCTTCGCTCCCGGGCGCTGCTGCTCGGTCAGTGAAGCTCAAGGGCGTGTCGCACGAGTTCTCGACGATTCCTGGCGTCATGGAAGATGTGGTTCAGATCATTCTCAACATGAAGCAGGTCCGTTTCCGTTCGCACGCCGATGAGGCTGTTACCGTCACGGTGAAAGCCAAAGGCGAGGGCGTCGTTACAGCGTCGGCCATCAAGTGCCCGAGCTCGGTCGAAGTCGTAAACGGCGACCAGGTCATCGCGACTCTCACCGACAAGAAGGCCGAGTTCGAGATGGACATCATCGTGGATCGCGGTCTCGGCTACATCCCGGTGGAAACTCGTGAGGAAGAAGAGCGCGAGATCGGCGAAATCGCTATCGATGCCATCTACACCCCGATCAAGCGCGTGAACTATGAAGTTGAAAACATGCGCGTCGGCAAGCGGACTGACTATGACAAGATCACGCTCGAGATCGTAACTGATGGAACGATTTCCCCGAAGGAAGCGTTCGATCAGGCGGTCGCCATCCTCGTTGCCCAGTTCTCGGTCCTCTCGACTGACAGCGCAGCCAAAGAGGAGGCTCCGGCTGAAGCGGAAGAGGCGAAGAAGCCAGCCAAGAAGACAAAGAAAGAAGCTGCCGCTGAAGAAGTCGCTACCGAATAATTTTGAATCGTTTTAGTCCAAGGATATGCAGCATCGGAGAAAAGGTCGAATCTTGAGCCGTGGTACGGATGCCCGGAGAGCGCTTCTTAAAACGCTTCTCGGTAGTCTCATCATGCGCGAAAAGATCACGACGACCTTGGCTAAGGCTCGCGAGGTGAAGAATCATATCGACCAGCTCGTGAACAAGGGAAAGCGTGCCGAAGGAAACAAGGAACGCCGGCAGGCCGAACTCCGTCTTCTCCGAAAAGAGCTTTCGCTCGAAGCGACCAAGAAGATCTCGAGCGATTTCGTGAAGCGTTTTGAGACCCGGACGAGCGGCTATACCCGCATCACCAAGCTGGAGCGTCGCCAAGGCGACGGCGCCGAGATGGCGGTCATCGAATTTGTCTAAAGCCCGTATGAAGAACACTGAAGCGACAACCAAAGAGAAGAAGGGGATCGTCCGCGCGACGCATCTCTTTGACGCGCAGGGCCAGGTGCTCGGCCGTCTCGCGACCGAAATCGTGAAGGTGCTTTCGGGCAAGGGGAAGACGAACTACGCTCCGCATATCGACGCCGGCGATATCGTCATCGTGACGAATACGGACGGTATCGAGGTGACGGGCAACAAGCGGAGTGACAAGGTGTATCACCGCTTCTCGGGCTACCCGGGCGGCATCACCTCCATCTCGTTCAAGGATCAGCGTGACAAGGACTCGACCAAGCTCATCTGGCAGGCGGTGTATGGCATGCTTCCGAAGAATTCGCTCCGAGCCAAGATGCTCACCCGGCTTCGTCTCTTCAAGGATACCGAGTACGGCAATCGGAAGATCGACGTGACCCACTAATTTTCAATACCGTTATGGCGACAGCGACCAAGAAAACAACCAAAGCAGCAGAAACGACCCGGAAGCCCCTCTCGGCTGAAGGCCGCTATGTCTACGCGGTCGGTCGTCGCAAGACCGCCGTTGCTCAGGTTCGCTACTACGCTGACGCGAAGGCAGAGGCGCTTGAAATTGTCGTGAACAATCGGCCGTACGCTGAATACTTCAATACGTTCGAGCAGCGCGAGGCCTGCGTCGCCCCGCTCAAGGTCGTCGGGAAATCCGAGGCTGCCAAGATCTCGGTCCTCGTCTCAGGCGGCGGACTTTCCGGTCAGGCTGATGCCGTGAAACTCGGGATCGCCCGCGCCCTCGTCGAGCACGATGCGCTCGTTCGCCCGGCGCTCAAGGCCGAGAAGCTTCTCACTCGAGATCCGCGTGCTGTCGAGCGTAAGAAGCCGGGACTCAAGAAAGCCCGTCGCGCTCCGCAGTGGGCCAAGCGTTAGCTCTCTCACGTACATCAAAAAACTCCGGGACTATGTCCCGGAGTTTTTCTTTACTTCACTTCTCTCTGATGAATTATTGCCCGAAGAGGCCTTGGGGTTCGGGGAAGACGATGGAGTCGATGTCAGTGTTCGGAATAACGACGTAGAGCCGGTTCTCGGAGAAGAGCGGAAAGACCTGGCTCGGGGCGGCTGAGTACGACTTGATATCGCTTATCAGGCGTCCGCTACGGCCGTCGAGCTCGATCACTTTCAGCGTGTTTCCCCGAGTAAAGAGAATATGCTCATAGTCTTCACCCCAAGTCGTGTTGGCGATCCGGTCGGAAAAGCGCGCGATTTGAAGTGTTTCGTTTTCGGCACGGCGCGGCTGAACGTCCCACTCCCGAGTGAAGTAAACGCCGATTTCGTTCGTGCTCGCAAAGAGGAGCTTCTTGCCGTCGTTTGAAAACTGGAAGCGTTCGACGCCGCTCGCGATCTCCTGGAATCCATAGTGCTTGTCGGGGGCGAGATTGTAGACAAAGAGGCGCTTTGCCCCGCCCTTTTCGAGGAGAGCCATCCGTTCTTCATCATAGACGTCAAAGACATACGGGTATCCGCCGAGTTCAGCCCCGACGGGCGGAGTGATCTCGGTCTGATTTTCGCCCGACCCGCTGTTTCGGAAGCGCGAGATGATGCCGGTATCCTCGTGAACGATGTAGATGTAGCTGTCCGTTATTTCATAGGCGCGGACCGATTCGGCGAGGAGGAGCGGCACCCTCGC
>CAZTYU010000017.1:0-27736 GCA_964617535.1 uncultured Bdellovibrionales bacterium
CGCAGGCTCTCGACGAAGGTGGCCGCATGTTCGGGCCTGCCGAGTACCGGCACAACGATGGCAACAGTGGCGCTCATGTCTCCTCGCTCTCTCGTAGTTCGCACACTCGCTCATGGCGCTCCAGGCTGATGCGCCGGTGAAAAGTTCTCCCGCACCCCCAAGAGCAGCCGACCTCTTTGATGATGTCGATCGGCTCGTCGGAATAGAGGTAGGTGGTGGGTGTTGGTGCCGGGCGTTCAGGCCAGGGGGGAGAAGCCTGGGCAACAGTCGCCGATGGGCCGGCGACTTCCTGGGGGGTGGGGCGTTGCCACCCGGCACCAACGTCTTGGGCCTCGAAGGCGATCTCGCCGTCTGTGGCCACGATCTGAAACTCGGGGTACTTGCTGCCGATGACGCTCACCATGCGGACGAGCACATCGGGGTCGACTGGGGAAGACAGCGAGCCGACTCTCACGCTGTCGCCTCGGTGTAGGACCACGCATGGCCACGGCCGACCGACTCGACGACCGTGTTGTAGAGCGCATCGTTGATGACGCCGTGCTCGCCGCAGATCCAGCAGCCGGTGGTCGGCAGGAAGTCCCTGTAAAAAACTTCGCAATGGGGGCAATACAGGTTGACAGGATGCATCACGACAAGCGCTCCCATGACGACCATTCGCCGTTGACGTTGCGAACCCGGTACCGGCCTTCGGCGGCAGGTGGGCCAGAGAGGTTGCTCATGTAGGCGTGCAACGAGCAAGCAAGAACCTCGTCCGGCCGTTCCCGTAGCGGGTGCTTGATGCTGAACGAGAACGGTTCGATGACGACGACGTGCTCATGCTCTGGGTCCAGCAGCATGTCGGCAACCACCGTTGGGTTTGGGCACTTAAGGTGCGAGCAGGTGATGTAGCCACCTTTCCCGATGAACAACGTCTTCCCGCAGCCCATTGGGCAGTACGCCTCAAGCCATTCGCTCACGACACCCTCCTTCGTATCTGTCGGTCCTTGTAGGCGAGCCCACCCCAGATGCCGTAGGGCTCGTAGTTGCCGTAGGCCAGGCATTGCTCGGTCACCTGGCAGCGAGCACAGGCTTCCTTGGCCTCGAGCACTTCGAGGGCGGCTGACTTGCCGGTATCCGGGAACCACCAATCGGTGGGCATCCCCCGGCACTCAGCCCGTTGGCGCCAGTCCTCAGTCATTGCCCTTAAGGTGGTCGATGACTCGCTTGGCCTCGGGCATGGTGAGATCCTTCGTGCTCTTGATCTCTCGCCCCACGAGCTTGCTCATGAGGGCATGCTCGTCAGCGGCGGTGTCCAAGTCGGTGCGGCCACGCAGCAGGCTCTTGATGAGGTTGATCTGCGGAGCGCTGATCGGCTTCTCACCGGCCGGCACGTTGGGCTCCTCGGTGGCGCCGGGGAAGCCCTCTTTCAGGACCGCAACGGCCGGGACGAACGTACCGCTGTCCGCCTTTCGTGCCACGGATCGTGCCGGCTGGGCCTGGGCCATCTCGGTGGACGAGGTGTGGTCTGGGTCGTCGGCATCGTTGATGCAGAAGGTGGTGACGATGGCGTACTTCCACGAGGCGGTGGTCGCCTTGTTGGCCGCCTTGTCGCCGGCATCGCTGCCCACGCCCACGGTCACGGCGTCGACCGATGAGCCGTCGATCGCCGAGTAGAAGCGCCAGCGGATGGTGAGCGTGCAGTCGTTCCACGTCGAGCCGTTGTTGGTGACGTGCGTGCCATCGAGACGGTCGATCACCTCGGGCACGACCACGACGCTGTGCTTGCTCAAGAGCGGCTGTAACTCGGGCAGGATGTCCTCGATGGAGCGGTACTTGTACCTCTGGCCTTGCTCCATCTGGCGCTCTTTGCCGATGCCCGGCAACTCGGTCATCACGCCGACCAACGACGGGAGGATCTGAGCCACGTCGGCCCGGCGCTCCCCTGCGATTGCAGTGAGGTTGGTCATGATGTCACCTTCCGGTAGCGAGTCTCGGTGTACTCGTAGGGCTCGACTTCAAAGACCTCGACCTCATCCTTGCCGTAGCAGCTGAACTGGTCGCTCGTCGAGTAGTCCTGCGATTCGGTCAGGCCCATCTTGTAAGTGACGCCGTAGAGCTTGCCCTCGGCGCTAAACACGAGGGTGTGATAGGACGACCAGCGCCCTGACCCTTCGTCCATGACGGCGACCTTTGTCAGGCCGTCGATCTCGTTCGACCAGCGAAGCTCGGACAGTGTTTCGAGTGGGAATGCGGTCATTTCATTTCCTCCAGAGTGATGGTCCGCACACGGCGGATTACGTCAACGATCTCTCGCCGGGTTACGACGTGGCAGAGGCCGGGGAACTGGCCGTAGATGTCCTCGGCGATGGCGAGGTCTTTCTCGTAGCGCAAGTCGTCGTCAAACATCGGCCGTTTTCCTGTCTCGTTCGCATGTCGACCGGCTTACGCCCCGTGCAACACCGCACTCGGTCATAGCTGGCCCACCGACTTCTCGCCGGCACCGAGGCGCACGCAGGTGTCCTTGTGGGCGCAGTACCCGCATGGATACTTGGTGGTTTCCGGCGACATCTTGGCGGGCGGCCAGGACTCCCCCGGCCACAGCCGGTCCGGGATAATGCCGGCGTCCACGGTGGCCAGGATGTCCCGCACTCGGGCGATCTCTTGCAGGGCCAGCGGCTCGTATTCGTCCCGGCTCATGACGAACTCGGCGGTGAAACGGTCGAGCCCATGGAAGCCATTGCCGATGGCAATCGCCTCGGTGGAGAAGTAGCAGAGGCGGGCCTCGTCGGCGTCAGCACCGAAAGCGTTGAGTGCCACTTGAACCTTGTGGTCACGGGCCGGGCCTTTGGCGTTCAGGCGCCGGCCACGGTCCACTCCCCCAACGAGGTAGCGGAACTTGGTGCCCCCGCAGCTCTTGCCCTCGAAGCAGATCTTGTAGCCGTCGTCCTGGGTCAGCAGGATGTCGATGTGGCCGCTGCCGTCCTCGAAACTCTGGACCTTGACTTCAGCCTCAACCTTGCCGTCGATGGCCTCGTCCACGGCCTCTTGCCAGAACTCATGGACCTTCGTGCCGAGCGTGGTCACCCACGAACCGGCCTCGTCCATCGGGTTGCTGGGCTCGTGACCTAGCGCCGTTAACGCAACCGCTCGAGCGCAACCGAGGGCGTCGCTGTGGCGGAACCTGGTGCCGAGGGCCGTGGGCTTGGGGCCGGCGTCGATGTTGGCTTGGTGCCACTTCTCAGCGAGCACGCCAGCGATGGTGCGGTCAGTCACCTTTCGCACGGTCCGCCTCCCTCTCGTCCTCGGTGGCGTCCCGGTACATGAACTCGGTGCCGGTGTCGTTCTCCAGCCACCCAACGAGTTCGGATTCGTAGCGGACCTCAATGCGGCCGAGGTAGGGAGTTCGGAGCCCTTGTCCGTCGGCGATGCTCTCGGCCTTCTTCTCGGCCTCGTTCAGGTGCTCGATGTAGTTGAGGAGCGTCTTCAGATACCTGGCGTCCATCACGCCCACCCTTCGATCTCTGCCATGTGTCGGCGAACGGTCTCCTCGGACACCACCAGCTCGAAGTTGGTGCTGCTGGCGATCTTCAGGGCGATCATGGCGGGGCCATGCCCTTCCCGGCGCCAAGCGGCCAGGTTGTCCTTGCCGACCATCTCGACGATGGCCAGCCACTTCGTAGGCGTTCGTGACATGGCACACAATATGAGCCACAGAATCAGGCACGTCAAGAGTGAGATCCCCTACACGAAATAGACGTTCCGACCCCCAAGGGAACTTGACTCACCCCCCAGCGGAGGCCGGCGCGTGGCTCAGTTCCACATCATCACGGCGACCGACGAATCAGCCAAGGCATCTGAGATCGACACTTGACACCCCACGAGAGGGCGACATGAAGCGAGTCAAGACCCAGGACGGGGGCACCGTCTCCGAGATCGTGATCGAGATGCGCCGAGAGGCTAGAGAACGGGCTGCTCAACAGGGGGCGCAGGAGGAGGAAGCTCGCTGCTCCCCCGCACCGAGGCCAGCATCGCAGCCAGAGCGCCGGCCAGGAACGTGACCACGTTCCAGAGCTGATCGGGGACCGTCTGGTTCACCGAGATGAGGTAGACCGCTCCACCGAGCGACAGCAGCATGCCGACGCCGAGGAGCAGGATCACCAGATTGACGGTGGACTTGCTAACCATTGGGGTTCCTTCTTTCGATGAAGCCCATGCGGGCCTGTTCGTCGATCTCGGTCTGAAGCTCGAGGCGGGTCTCGAACTTGGTCATCCGCTCCCCCAGCTTGGTGACCTGATCCTTGAGCGTCGACCCGCCGTTGGGGATCAACTGCTCGGTGCGCAGTGCGATGGGCGCCAAATGCTCCTCCACGATGTCGTGGACGATGCTCGGCACCTGTTCCCTGATGACTTCGGCGACCTCATGAGCGAAGCCGGCCCGCATCCACTCCCCGACCCGAGCAACGCCGGGGCCGAAGATCTGGGCGAGAATCCACCAGATGGCCGTGAGGGGAAAGATGGACACCCGCAGCAGGATGTAGACGGGCCGGATCTCCCAGCGCCACACCTTCACCCGCAGCTCCATGTTGCGAATGAGGATGGCAAGGAGCCCGCCGATGGCCATGACCAGGCCAATCCACGCCATCACGTCCTGAATGGGGCCTTTCCACTCATTAGGCATGAGAGCACCTGCGTAGAGCGCCGCCACGCTCGACGTCACGACTAGCGTTCACTCGGATTCGGAATCCCTTCGGCCGGGATAAATCCGGTCAGAGAGACGAACGTCGGGAGGTCACGGATTACGACGACCGCCTCGTTGAACGGCTTGCCCTTCTCCAGCTTGGTGAAGCCGAGGTTGACCAGCTCCTGAGCACCCTCGGCATTGGGGAGCCGGTTGCCGCCCAGCACGTAGGTGTCGTAGTAGCCGTAGGGCCGGATCAGTTCGAGCTTCATGTCTTCGTCCTCCAGTTGAGGTTGAGGGTTCTCGGGGGTGGCCACGTGGACCACCGGCTCGAAGGAGCCATTGAGCACGTAGGGGAGTGCCGGCCCAGGGCAGGCGGTGTTGTAGAAGTCCCGGTGCGGATGGATCTCCAGCGCCGTGGGGTAGATCTCTCGGTAGCGGGAGATGGCCTTGCGCACACCCTCGACCATCGCTCGAGGCACCTCGTCCTTGTCGCCGAGCACGAGGTAGATGCTGGGGTAGGAGGCGTTCGCATCGGTGCCACCATTGGCCCCGCCACGCTTGGTCCAGCCCCGCAGTTCCCAGATGTCGCCGTTGCGATCGACACCCACGTTGTAGGCAATGTCGGCGTAGTTCTCCTTGGAGTTGGCACCCCGCAAATAGAACGCCTGCACGTTGCGGAAGTGCTGCCGGGAGTCGACGCCTTCGTAGGTGCCACCGCCGCAATAGTGGATGCAGACGCCCTTGATCCGCTGAGGATCAAAGTTGCCGGCATCGGCCTTCGGGGGAGCGGCAAGCCAGTCGCTTCTGCCGTAGAACGTCAATAGATGATCCTCTCCATCCACACAAACGCCCCGCTGGTGTTCAGGGAGCTGCCCGACGTCTGCTTGACGTAAATCTGCACCGTGTCGCCGACCGCCAGGTAGGTCACGAAGCCTTGGAAGCTGCTCGTATTCGAGCCCGTGGTGATCGTCGCATTCCGCTGCACCGAGTTGATATAGATGTCCATCTCGCCGGCACTCGGGCTGCCCGCCCACGACGTCTTGGCGCCGATGGCGTAGACGCCCGGATAGCCCGCAGGAACGGTGATCGTGGCGCCGCTGCCGGGGTAGAAGCCCCAGAGGTCCGACGTCTCGGTATCCCACGAAATGGCGGTGAGCGTGTTGTTGGAGATCGACTGGCTGCCGGTCAGGGCCAGCTTGAGCTTGGGCTGTGATGCCCGCTCGTTGGCCTCGTCGATCGTCACGGCATCGATGATGTGCTCGATCGTCTCGCCCGATGCGTGCGTGGCGGCAGTGGTGCCGTCGTAGCCCCGAGTGGTGACGGTCAGCGTGGTGCCGCTACGGCTCGAGCAGAGCACCTTCTCCTCGTTCGATCGCCCACGATTGATGCAGACGACGAAGGGGTAGGAGGCGCCAGACGGCCATCCGGTTGAGGCGGAAATCGAGATGGCCGTCGACCCAGCCGTCAACGCTGACGTGATCGTGGTCGCCTTCGCAGCGCCCTGGAACTCTTTACGGGTACCCATTTCTACCTCACACCGTCACGAGGGTCACCATGGCGGTGCCCTCTATCCGACCCCGGTCGTCGTCCCACTGCTTCGGCTGGAACGCCACGTTCTGCACGATCACCTCGAGCACTTCCTCGCCGAACTGCAAGAACACCACTCGCCCCTGCTCCCGGAGGTTGCGCAAGTGCAGCAACTGGAACGCTGTGTTCTCGATGTAGCGCTGGCCTTCATCCGGCCCGTTCTCGTCGAACAGATCGCCGAAGGACAGCACGGGGAGCGTGATCTGCTCCTGGCGATGGGGAGCCGGCGAAGCCACCAACGACCAACGCCGCAGGGGGGAAATCGACAGCAAGTAGGCGAAGCCGTACATCTCGACCTGGAAGACTTCGGCACGCTGGTCCCGCAGGGGGAGTGGGGCGACCGGCCCGACTGAGCCCTGGATGGTGTTGCTGCCGACGTAGTACGGGCGTTGGCCGAAGCTGGCGGAAGCGTCGTCGGGGATGACCTGGGCGTACCAGCCAATCGTCGTGCCGTTGCCCACCGACCGGCCTGGCTCGTTGATCTTGTCGTGGCGGAAATCAATGCTCACGCCCTGCTTGGGGACGTACACCCCGAAGCGCATCTTGCCTGAGTTCATCACGCCGAGAGCGGTGTACTGATTCGATTCGCAGAACAACAAACCCCCACCGACGAAGTAGGTCATGCCGCCTGTCCGCACGACCGCCTTGACGGTGATCGAAGTCCCAAAGTAGAGGTCGAAGGCGTAGGCCGGGACCAGCGTGTCGGTGAACTTCGAGAGGTCGGCACGCCCGACGCCCGAGCGATAGACGTAGGCCTGATTGTCGTCGTATGGGGAGACACGATCGCCGTAGATGAAGTCCGACCACGTGAACCAGACGAAGCGGTTGTCCACGGCCAGATCCAGAATCTCGCCGGGGGCGGTGATGACCGCTCCGTATTCCAAGCCACCAGTTGTGTTGATGGTGGCGAGACGGAGGCCGAGCGAGGTGCCGAGCGCCATCAGGTTGCCGTAGGCCACCATCGCATTGACGTACTCGTTGTTCGTCAACGTGGCGGCGCTGATGAGTGCCTGCTGGAGCGAGCCCGTGGATTCGTTCAGGACGACCCGATAGAGGTACCCCTGGCCGTTGACGCTGAGCGAGACGTAGATCTTGCCGGGAGCGCCGGCGACGTCTTTCCACGTGATCGTGCCGGCCACCGGGTTGGTGAACGTCGTGATGACCGCACCGGCTGCACTGATCTCGGTGAGCGTCGGGCTGGTGCCGTTGTTGCCGAGGAAGAGACGCCCGTTGGCGTAGCGGATGAACTCGCCGTTGTTGGCGCTGACGTTGGAAGCTGCCCCCGAGGTGGTGTCCGTCGTGTAGACACCGTTCGATGTCGACGAGATCCACACTTGGTAGCCATCGGTGCAGATGTCGGTCATGTCGCTCGGCGTGCCGGTGATCGTGACCGCCGTGGCGGCTGAGGCGCCCGTTGAGTCCGGCGTGTACTTCCGCAATGTGGAAGCGTCTTCGAGCAGGTAGATGTAGCCACCGGCCGAGATCATGCGAGAGTTGGTGGCACCCACGGTGGCCGTCGCCCGCACGTCATGGAGCAGGCTCAGCTTGCCGGTCGTCCACGGGTCGACGCCGTAGGACTTCCAGAAGCGGGAGCGGTCACTCGACGAGCCGCCGTTTGGGCTCTCAGCATCGAAGTACTCCTGGCCAGCACCGCCCGTCCAGTCGAACTGGTGACGGCGCCACGAGCCCACGCTCGATAGCGCAGCCTCGCCGGCCTCGGCAGTGGTGTCACTCGATTGGCGCAGACCGGGGATGTCCTGGCGGTCGATCTTGGCCACGTCGACCTGCATGGCATAGCCGTCGATGGCGATCGGCAGACGGGTCGGCACATCGGGGGAGAGGCCCGATGCGGCGTACAGCGGCTCGCTGAACGTTGCCGAGATGGTCAACGGATCTTCACCGGGTACTTGGCGTACAACTCCTGCGCCTCCTGGCCGATGCGATCGTCAGCGAGCTTGCGGAGATTGGCAGCGACCGAGAGGGCCTGGCCCGGCTGCACGCCGTCCTGGCGATCGGGCTCACCCTGGGCGCTCATGTCGAGGCGGCGGATGTCCCTCGGAGCGATGAGCCGAGCAGCGGCACCGAGCGGGGCGATGTCTTCCATCGAGGCATCGAGGCCGACCGTCGAGTTGACGTCGGTTGCCTCGGTCCACGAGGTCGTCGTGAACGGCATGGCGAAGAGGGCTCTGATTTCACCGGAGTAGGGAAAGCCACCGGGGACATGGAGACCGAAGCCCGAGGAGATGTCGTCGGAGTCAGCGCTGCGCACCAGCTTCATGCCCGACAGAGCGGTGAAGCCCGCCGACTTCCAGGAACCCTGGCCGGCGAACTCGGGGGAGTACTGGACGTCGATGACGCCATGGGCGCTGGCGTAGGTGCTCGTCAGATCCACCACGTAGGAGTTGGCCGTGACCGTGTAGCTGGCCGAGGCCACCTTGTAGATCTTCTTCCAGCTCCGCACCTCGTCCTTCAGGGCGTCGATGATGAACGCTCGAGGGAAGCGAGGGTTGACCTCGATGACAGTGCTACTCGCATGGCTGGCCGCCGTAGTCCCGAGCTGGCCCCGCAGGACCGTGAAGGACTTGCCCGGCCCGTCGATGTCGTAGGCCAGCATGATCTCGTTCTCGATGGAGATCAGTGAGCCATCGCCGACGTTCTGCGTGCGGGTGACCGAGACCGTGGAGTCGGTCTCGGTGATGCTGGAGGACAGGAGATTCATCGCCACACGGCCACCGCCGTAGAGATGGCGCTTCGTCTGCTCGATGAGATCTGCAACTGTCGTCACTAGCGCTTCTTTCGCTCAGCCGCTCGGCGCTGCTCCCGATTGAGTTGTGGCTCAACTTGTGCCTTGACGCCCATGCGAGCGGCCCACTCGTCAAGCGTACCAACCTCGCCACGCAGCTTGCCGAGGTGGCGCTCCCGGATGACGTCTTCGCCGTACTTGGCGAGATTCGCCTCGAACTCGTCGGAGTCGGACGAGTCGATGATGTAGTTCTTGATGTGGGGTGCCTCCACCCCGGTATGCACGAAGATCGGGGCCTGGGCTGCCTTCTGGGCTCTCACGCAGAAGAACACGTCCTCGCCGATTTCGGCACCTGTTTCAGCATTGACGCCCTCAGCGAACCAGATGTGCCCGCCCTTGTGGCCGTAGCAGTTCTGGATGGCTTCGAGCACGAAGCGATGCACCAACAGGAACGCCGCCCCGGTGGCATTCACCTGGACGAGCCCACCACGGCCCGACGTCGGCGTCAGGAGCCGCATGTCCTTGCCCTCTTCGTTGAAGCGGAACATGGTCGGCGTCACGGTCCCGCCACGGCCACCGCCGTAGCAGAGCCCACCGAGAACCGGCACCATTGCCGGGTCGGCCGCTGCCATGAGCTTGGCCAGTGCGTCGGGAGCGAAAGTGTGATCGGTGTCGATCATCCACATCCACTCGCCAGGGCCTTCGAGGAACTTCTGCACCAGCGTGTTGCGGGCTGTTGCGATGCGAGGCCCCGAGGAGATCGAGATGGTGCCACCACCGTCCGGTCCGAAGACCATCGGGCCGTGCTCGCTCGTAGCGAACCTCATCACCGAATCCATGAAGGCACCCTTCACGAAATCGTTGTAGAGGTAGGTGAGCGTCACCGCTCCTTGCCGGTATTCCACAGTTCCTCCTATGTGGGTGTTGGCCCCCAGCGGCGGCGAGGAGGAGACGGCACCGCCAGGGGCCAACGATTGGGGTGGCTCAGGTCAGAGCCGAGAACCGAGCAGCATGACGCTGACGGCGGAAGCGCAGGGACTTCTCCATGACGATCATGCCCTTGTCCGCATCGCCGGTCTTGGCGAGAGGCGTGAAGGTCAGCGGCCGCAGTACTGCGATGTCCGCCTGGTCACGGTTGAAGATGAACAAGTCCTGGGTGCGGCACCAACGGTCGAGGATGACCACGGCCTGGCCGAAGTCGCTCTTGTAGGTGTCCACAACCACGCCACGCTGCGTGTCGGGACGCATCACCTGGATGGTGCCGAACGACGTGAAGGCCGAGATGGTCCGCTTCTGCTTGCTGCCGACCACGATGCGGTCCGGGTTGCCACCGGCATCGAAGCAGGACTGAAGCGAGTTGAGCAGCGCCGTCTCGGTGAGCGACGTCGTGGTGCTGTTGACGTTGGTCGAGATGAGCTGGATCATGCCGTCCATCGTGCGGCGGGGGCTCGAGGTCGTGTCGAGGGCACCCTTGCCGTAGAGCAGGGTCTGCTCGAACGTGACGCCGGCTTCCTTGATGCGGTTGCCGAGCTGGTGATCAAACTCGGTGCCGACCAGGCCGTACTTGCGGATGGCGTTCGCCGAACCGGAGACCTGCACGGCGTAGGGGCCGAAGATCTCGGTGTAGTTGGTCCGCTCGGTGCGGTCCACGGCACGGGCCGACGCCGGGTCAGCGCCTTCCACCGGGGCCGAGCCAACGCCCACGAGCGTGTCGCCCGAGGTGATCGTGCCAGCCGTCGAGGAGGCGTAGCCACGGCTGATGACGAGCGTGTTCGCCGTGGAGCCGTAGCCGGTCACTCGGACGTACTCGTTCAGCGGGGTGACGAGGATGTCGTCGGTCTGGAACCGGATGCGGCCGTCGTTAGCCGTGATGGTCAGGACCGTCTCCGCCGTGGTCGCCGTGGCGCCGGCCAGAGCACGGGGGTTGAGCAGGGTCTCGTCCTGCCACTTGACCGTGATCTCGAACGCCGGGCTGGACGTCAGGGCCGACAGGCCGTTGGCATCAACCGAGTTCTGGAGCGGGGTATCGAAGGGGTCGAGGACGGCAATCATCGGCTCGAAGTCGAGCATGACGCCGGAGGTGAAGTTCGTCAGCAAGGAGCCGAGAACAGTCGACATGCGTTAGTCCTTTGAGGTAGCTGAGTTCTTTTGGAACTCTCGGAACTTGTGGCGAGAGCTGCTGAACTCCTTGACGCCCATGGGCGACAGGTCTTCCCTCAGGTACGGCATGCCTCGGTGGTCAGTGGCAGTGCCACGTTCCCAGGCATTGTTCGGTTCATGAGGCTTGCTGGGCTTGCCTTGGACGCGGTTCGGTGTGGCCTTCGGGCTGACATTGAGTCCGCCCTCTTCACGCCAGTACCGCAGCTTCTCTCGAAGCTCTGCGTCCTCGTCGTGCTCAGTCATTCGGACGAGCGAGTACCCGTGCGTCACCCTTGGCGCCCGCTTGCAGGATCATGGCCACGGCGTCAGCCATGGCGTTGTCCCTGCTCGAACCCGACTGCGCCGACTCGTAGTACTTGTCGAACGCTGCCTTGTAGGGATCGACGCTGATCGCTTCGGGGGGCGTGGCTCCGGTCGAGAGGGCCTGGCGAGCTTGCGCCAGTTCCACATCGGCGGGGTCAGCCTTGAAGGGCTCGGGTGCCGGGGCTTCGACCTTGAGGGCACCGATCTCGACGGCTTCCTTCTTGATCGCCTCGACGGACAGATCGCCGTCGTAGGAGTTCAAGAGCAGCTTGCCGATCTTGGTGTCCGTGTCGATGCCCGCCTTCAGGAAGGCCATCTCCCGGCGCAGTGCTTCGGCTTCCGCCTTGGCCTTGGCGCCTTCGGCAGCGGCTTGACGGAGGGCCTTGGGGCCATCACTCGCCGGCTGCTCGTCGGGAAGGTCTTCGTAGGGGTTCTCGTCGTTGCTCATGGACCGCTCCGTTCCTATACGCCGAGCGCACCGGAGGTGTGCCTCGGGAGGGCAGACGACCTGTCAGAAGGGCGCTACGGGGTCTGCTCCCATTGCGTCCTCCCCTGCGTTCACGACATCCAGACCGGGGGAGTGTCTGGCGGTATGGCGGCCCTAGTGAGCACTCACCTTGAGGCACAAGTTACGTCCCACTATGTGGGATGTCAATCTCACGCCTTGAGCACGTAGGGGGCGGCGATCATCCCAATGCCCACTTGGCCCACCCCTGAGTCGATCTTGGCCTCAAAGCGGAGCGTGAAGTAGCGCCCGAGCGGGTTGGTGCCGGTGTCGGCGATGAACCCTGCCGTGCTCAGATCGAAGGTGCCGGCCTTCTGTGCAGCGACCGTCTGGCCAGTCTCGGAGACAACCGTGGTGGCCGTAGCCCCGAGCTGATAGCAGCGGATGCGCCAGCTCATGGTCAGCGTGTTCGGGAAGATGAAGAAGTCGTAGTGGACCGTTGTGCCGGTGGCGTAGAAGTCGCCCCGCCACAGTTCGCTGTACGACGTCTGGTCTGTCTCCGGTCGAGGAGCCGTGCCGACGATCGCCTGCGAGTTGGGAAACATGTTGATGCGCCGGATCTCGGACTCGAGCGCTTCGAGGCGAGACAAGATCTGGGTCAGATCAATATCGGCCATAGTTGCTGCCCCTGGTCTTCAGCGGGGGAGGCCAGGTGGCCCGGCGACGATCCCGCCAGCGAGGATCGGGCTGGCCGGTACGAACGTCGTGGCTCACCGTGTCCTGCGTCAACGGAGCCGTGCCGGTAGCACTGCTCGTGAAGTCCTGGAGCGTGATGGCCGCAGTGCCCGTGACGCTCTGGGCGACCGTGCCGGTGGCCGATCCCGTGAAGGCGGCCAGGGTGTTGGTGCTGGTGCCGGTGAAGGAAACCGTGCCCGATGCCGAGGAGGTGAAGGCAGCGAGCGTGATGGCGGCGCTGCCGGTCAGGGTCTCCGTGCCAGTGGCGCTTGAGGTGAAGTCCGCAAGCGTGACCGCCGCCGTACCGCTCGGGTTGACACTGCCAGCCGTCCCCGGATAGAGGATCGTGATCGTGCGACGGCCACGGGCCGGTTCGACCAGCCGGAACGGGTCGATCGAGAGCAGACGCACTTCCTGCGGGGTCCACTGCCGCTCCGCAACGATCGTGAGCGTATCGACACGGCTCGACGTGTTCGTGATGGAGTTGCCGTACGTGAGACCAAAATCGCTTGTAGACAGCGAACGAGTGATGGCCGTGGCACTTGACGCCAATAGTTTCCCGTTTTGGTAGATGTAAGACCCGCTCGGCCCGGCAGTCATAATGAGCACGGAATCGACGGTCAGGTCGAGGCTCGTGGCGCTGAGCCGATTGGACCCAGCGTTCCCACCAAAATCCCAATACAGATTTCCGTCGTTCCAGACAAGGTGCCCGCCGAACGATGTGGTACTAGCAGACGTACACCCGAACCCGGAGTCAGCAAGAGCCCCGTAGCGGCGACGGATGTAAAGCACCGAGCCCGCCGCAGCCGTAGCGGGCCGGTTACAAATATTGGAAATCGACCATCCCTGCCCGGTCGTCGTCTGCGGGTGATCGCCGGCTGTGCCGTATGGGCTCAAGCCCCCGACGCTGGCGAGTGATCCCGTGTATTTGACTTGGCCGATACCGACGAGATCAACCGGCCGGCCACCAGACGGGTACGTGACGTGCGCTAACAGCCCCTCAGCGAGCGGGTCATCCCAGTTGATCGCACTATGTGCGGCGGTTAAGACCCTGGGCATCGGTTAGCTGATCGAGTCGAAGGTCACCATGGCGATATGGCACGCAACGGTCTGACCCGTGGCTGAGTTGTTGGCCACGGCACGGATGCGCCCGACGCCATCGAGCGGGACGTAGACCGACCAGAACTGCGCATCGCCGTAGACGGTGCTACCAGTCTGAGCGTTCACCAAGTTCTCCTCTACCGTCACTGAGGTGTTGGAGGTCAGCAGGTTCACCCGAGCCCACTCACTGTTCGCCGGCGTCGAGTTGCGGATGAAGATCAACTGGCCAGCGTTCTGCGGGGTCGTCGAGAAGCCCGTGGTGCTGGCCATGCCGATGACCTTCTGGCCCGAGTTGCACGTACCGCTAACTGCCTCGTCGGCCGCCGCAGCGGTGTTGCTGCCTGCCGTAGCGAACGGCACCCAGATGCCGGGCGTGTTGCCGCTCGATGCGATCGAGGTCTCGATGCGCCACTCCCACGGCTGGGTCAGCGCCGTCGCTGCGCACCGACCGAACCAGACGAGCACCTGAGCCGCCGCTGCCGTGGCGACGTTGACGGCCGAACCAACCGTGACGGTGGTCGACGTCTGCTCGGCGAAGGCAATCAGGTCTTGGTTCTGGGTCTTGGTAAGGGAGGCCATCAGACAGTCCCGGCCAAGGACTGCCAGACCGAGTTGGCGCCGATGATGAGAGCGTCACGGATCTGGGCGTCGGTCGAGGCCGCCGTGATGGTCGGCGTCATGCTGGCGTTGCCCAACGCTTCGTTGGCGAGGGAGGCAGCAGCGAAGGTGGCGATAGTCGCCCATCCGTCGAGATCCTTGAGGACCGCAGCCGCCAACCGGATCTCGTCAGCGTTCGCCTGATCCGAACCCTTACTACCCGCCTTGGCGACGGAGAGCGCCTTGCGGGCGAGGACCACCTTGACCTTGGCCTTGAGGCCGGCGTCGACCTCATCGACTGCTTGTGCGGAAAGAGCCATTGGAATACCCCTATGCGTTTCCGGCGGTGATAGTAAAGGAGCTGACCGCAATCGTCGCACCCGCCACGAAGCTGACAGTGTTCATATTGAGATCCGCACCCGACGTGCCGACCGTGCCGTCTACGACGTGTGTGCTGCCGCCTGACTTCACGATGCGGAACCACGTCGCCGTGCCCGTGGCGTCAGCCGAGGTGTCGCTCGTGATCGAGTTCAGCGTGAGCACGCCACCCGAAGCGCTCGGTGCGAACGTGGCGTTGCAGGTCAGTTCGGCCAGCAGTGTGGTGGCAGTGCCGCCCGTCGCCGGCTGCGTGCCGTTGTAGAAGCGCAGAAGGCAGCTACCGCCTGCGAAGGTGGTGATGGCATCGAGCATCGCATTGCGCACCGACGCCGAGAATCCAAGGGTCATTCAGGTACCTCAGCAGTTCTTGTCGCAGTTGACCGCCGTGTCGCCCTGGTGCGAGCCATGAGCGTTGCGGTTCGCCGTGGGATGACGCTGCGCCGAGCCCGAATCGGGCTTCGCCGCCGTCGCCTTCGGCAGGGCGTAGTTGACGGTGTTCTTGTCGTTCATGGAATCGGTCTGCTTTCTCATCGGTTCCTTCCTTATGACCCAGCCACATTCGCTGTGATCCCGAACGTGTCGTTGACGAGTGTGCTCATCCGATGAGCGCCAACAGCGCCGTAGCCATATCGTTCGACCCGGTGTCGTTCGGGTGGATGCCGTCGACATTCATGTAGCCGAGCCCGTTGGCAGCGGTGTAGTTGCCCCAACGGTCCGGGATGACGAGATCAATCGTCCGCACGCCGGCAAGGGCCGTCTTGAACTGGCCGTAGCGGACATCCGTGTCAGCCGAATCGCTCACTCGGTTGCCCATGCAAAGGATCACGTCACCTGCACTGGCGCAGGCCGTGATGAGCGTCGTCATGCGAGAGGCGTAGGTCGACGACGTGATGAGGTTGTCCTTGATGTCGTTGATCGACAGGTTGATGATCGACAGGTCGAAGTCGTAGGTAGCGATCGTCTCGACCGTGGTGTAGACCTGGCCCGACTGGTTGAACTGGCCTGAGCCGGCGCCCACATAGCCCATGTTGTAGACGTGGACCGCCTTCGTCGCCGCCGTGTACGTCTCAATCCCCATGAGGAAGAAGTCGCCACCTGTTGGCGTTGAGATGTTGACGGTGTGAGTGCCAGCCGCACAGGTGAACGTCTGCGAAAGCAGAGCATTCGCCCCGGCGCCATTGATGGTCCCCAGCGCCGATCCGCCGTCAACGTCAACTGACACCGTGCCCTTGGAAGACAGGCGCAGATACCAGACCTTGATGGTGTCGAACGAACCCGCAGGCGTGAACGACAACGTGCCGCCGCCAGTGTTGGTGTAGAAGCCACCACCGCCGAGGCCATTACTGTTGAAGGAGACCCCATGCGTCCAGCCCGACCCGATCGTCAGACGGCCGTCATACGACGTAGACCCGAGCTTGCCCCATGTCGACCCGTACCTCGTGGTCGCCCCCGCATAGCGAGCAGCGAAGCGGGCTGCGGGGTTCTTGGTCTCATAGACCGTGGTGCCGGCGCCGACCGTCGTGGAGTCACCGATAAAGGCGACCTTGGCATCGCCGGTTCCAGCGTTGACCCTCGCCACGGCAGCGGCGAACGTCGGCAACGAGAGCGTCCCCGTCGACTGGGCCAACAGGGTGGCGTCTCGTGCATTGTGGACGACGTGGACCGTCCGGGACAGATAGCGGGGGCCAGCCATCACTTGGCCTTTCCGAGTCCGATGGCGCCCTGTTGGGTCACCACTGCGCCACCGTCGCCCTGGAACCCGGCCTTCCGAGAAGCCAGACGGGCCTGGACTACCTTGTCTGCGTTCGGATCGAGGTTGAACTGGGCGTTGATGAGATCCGCCTCCGAGACATTGCCGGTCTCACCGGCTGTGGCTTGAGTTAAGCCACGCAATGCGTTCACATTAGCGAACCCCTGCTCGGCTTGCCCGAGGGAGACGCCCTGACCGGCCAGCCGTTCGGCCGTCGTCTGTTGGAGGTTGATGTTGCCGACCCGCTTGCCGATACCGGCGATCTGGGCTTCCTGCACCATCTTCTCCAACGCCGGCTGCGCCTTCATCGGATCGAGGAAGAACGCCGCCAGAGCGCCATCGCCCTGCGGACCGAAGTACTCGCCGAAGGCATTGCGCACTTCCGAGGGCGCCGTGGCCACCTGGGCGTAGGCACCGACGAGGCGATCGTTCACTTCGGCAGCCGAGATGTTCTTGCCGATGAGTTCAGCCATGAGCCCGCCGTCCGTGAGGAACTGATCGGGCAGGCCGGCACGACGCATGTCGTCACGGACCTGATTCTCGTAGGCGATGTAGTCAGCTTCGCTTATCGAGTTGTATCCCGCATCCTTGCGGAGCGCCATCCCTGCGAAGCGCTGCTTGTAGGCGTCCTGCTCCCGCAGCGAAATAAGTACCTCATTGGTGGAGCGCCCTTGCTTGAGTTGCGTGAGCGCCCAGTCACCGAGGCTGTCGAGGCCGTACTGCTTGAGGGTGTTGCGGATGATCGCACTGGCCGAATCCAGCGTGGGATCGGTCGTACCAACGGCGGCTCGGGCCGCAGGGCCACCGGCCACCCGGTCCTTCTCCATGCGCCCAACCCAGTCGTTGTACTGGTCTCGGGCATCCATGTACGCAGCGACGTCGCCACCGAAGTCCTCGATGAGCATCGGGGGCCGAGCGTTGACTGCCGGGCTGTACGCCATCATCCGACCTTTCCGAAGGTCTGGCCGAGATAGGTCGAGAGATTGGCCGCTGCCTGCTTCGCCCCGCTGGTGGAATCCCATTCGGGCATGGACCGCACGTAACGCTGGGCCTCGCTCATGGTCATCACCCGGCGATTAGAGCTACCCGTATCGGCGTAGTCCAAGATGGCGTTCCACTTCGGACTCTTCACGAGGTCGATCTGATCGGGGCTGATCTCCAACTCCGAGGCAATCGTTTGCTTGTAGGGCTCGAAGAACTGGCCCGGCGTGATCCCCTTGTCGATGAGATCGGCGATCGTGGGGAAGCGCCCCTTGGCCTGAATCTGGAACATCTGGTTGACGCCATCGGTGGTCAGCGTGCCCGCAGCGATCTGCTGGGCGTAGCCGAACGCCGACTCGTCGGAGACCGGCACGAAGTAGTTGCTGGCCGCCTTCTTGACTTCCGTGGTCAGCGCCCCGATGTCGCCACCCTGCACCGGGTTGTACTTGGCCTCGGCGGTGATCGCCTGCGTCAACTGCGTGGTATTCCAGGCGCTCCGCAAGCTCATCTCGGCGAGCTGATCGAGACGACTGGGGTCGATGTTGACCCCGAGCTTGCTGGCCTGCGTGGCGATGTCGTTCTTGCGGGACTCGAGCTGAGCGCCAGCCGTGGCCGGATCACTGCTCTTGAGCTGGTCCCACTGGCGGGCGGTGGCACTGTGGGTCTTCCACCAGTTGGTGCCCGTGACGGCGCCGGTCAGGCGGTTGGAATCCCAGCCCTCCCGAGCGGCCTGCTTGAGCAGCGGCCCTAGCTCAGGGTCGTCGAGGTAGGCAGCCGCATAGCCGTAGTACGCCTTGATGTAGGCGGCCACCTCTTCGTCCGATGCGCCGGCACCGAGGCTCGGGGGAGACGAGCTGTAGCCCGTGGCATAACTTGTGCCCCCGCCGCCCGTGTTGCCGATCGGGTTGCCGACAGGCCGAGTGCCGTCGCCCGTGAGGCCCTTCATCTGCGGGAGATCCCACGAGATGTCCTGGCCCGAGGTGATGGACTGGTCGACGTTGCGAGCGGCTGAATCGACCTGCTGAGTGAACTGCTTGTAGGTGCCACGGGTGTACGTGGTCCACGGCTGCCAGTTCTTGCCGCCACCCGAAAGCTGGAACGCCACCTGGAGGTTGGCCAGGGGGTCGTTCATCTGCTCCCGAGTCCACGGGCGCTTCAGGCTGGGGAGAAGGTTGATCTGCGCCAGGCCGGCCGAGTTGTCGCCGGTTGAGACGTCGCCGTTCCATGCCTCGGTATCGCCACCGGATTCGGCCATGACAATCGCCGTCATGGTGCGGGCTGCCTGCGGATCGAAGCCCGCCTGCTGGGCGATGAGGTAGATCTGCTCCGGGGTCAGCTTCACTTGATGCCCCCGAGCATTCCGAGGAAGGTGTCCATCGTGCCGGCGTAGTCGTGCGCCCCGGCTTCGACGGCGTTTGTGTCACGAAGCATGGCTTCGGCTGTGCTCGTCGGATCGGGCGACATGGCGCTACCGCCCGTCGAGAAGCTGGCCTGCTGGCTCTGCACGGCGGCGATGATTGCACGCTGCTCGTCCTGGTTGGCCTTGCGACCGAGTACCTTCTGGGCAACGTCATTGGCAAGGAGGGCAAGAGATGCCGGGTCAGAAACCACAACCCGAGGCCCAGATGAAGCGTTCTTCGACCGCTCGAGTCCGACCCCGGTCGCAGCGGCCTGACCGAGCACATCCTCCACGGTTACGTCCTGCCCGGCCTGGTTCAGCAAAGCCGTCCGTGCAACCGCAGTGGTCCAAGCTTGGTAGCTGGTTTCGTCAGGTGTTCCCCAGGAAATATCCTCGGCGTTGACGCTCTTGCCGTACATCCCGCCGACGAAGAGTTGGCGCTGGATCTCGGCACGCTGCTGCGGCGTCATGTTGTAGAACTCACCGAGCTTGGCTTCGAGCGAGGAATACTGCTTCTCGGTCTTGGCCGGCGTGTACGTGTCTTCCAGGCCACCGAGGATCGGCTTGCCCTTGTTGTCCGTGACCCGAGTCTTCGACGCCGGCGTGCTCTTGGTGCCGGTATAGATCTTGGTATCGGCCTGAGGTCCAGAGCTGAACGGCGTAGGCATGTCCTGCTGGACGCCCGCCACCGATGCCGGGTCGACCCCGTACTGAGCCAGGAGCGCAGCGAGAGCGTTGTCGGGTGCGTCGCTCATGCCGCCATCACCTGTGAAGCGAGGTCAATCGTCAGGTGGTCCCGGTCCAGCCATCGGTTGTAGAGGTTGGAGAACGACAAGTTCTTCTCCTTCAGCGAGCCGACAATCGCCTCAAAGACGGCCGACAGATCGGCATTGCTATTCGCCCAAAGGTCGCCCGAGCCACCCTGGGCTTTCCGAACGGTCAGTGTGCCCATTATGGCATCTCGAACATTCAGGTACTCGCTGAGACCCTGGATATCGGGTCGGCCCATGAGCTGCTGGTTCCGCACGATCTGCTTCATGCCGGCGATCTTGCGAGCGTTGTTGGCGTCGTCCCGCTTGCTGTACTCCTCGAACCAGGCCGGGTGGTCCTTGGCAATCGAGAGCAGGATGGCCTGGCGAGCTTGCGCAAGATCCTCGGCACCCTTGGCCTGGAGGCTCGGCACGCCACGGCTGATGCGAGCGGCGTCGATCATGTCCATAGCCTTGGTGTACTTCTCCCAGCCGAGACGGATCTCCGGGTTGTCGATGAGTTCCTGCGTCGTATAGCGGCTGCGCTGCTTGGTGTCAGAGCCCGGCGACACGGGGCTCTCAAGCTGGCGGTCGTACATGGCCCGGCTGAACTTCACGGCCTCGCCGCCACCCTCAGAGCCGATGATGAGGCTGCCGAGTTCGGGGTTGGCTTCGATCAGGGTCTTGTACTTGTCTCGGGCCTTCAGGCCGGGGAGCGTAGCCGGCACGCCGTCGTTGAGCTTGGTGAAGCTCTGGGTCAGGGCGTAGAAGTCCTCACCGTGTTCGGTGAGGAAGCGCCGATCGGCGTTCTGCGGATCTTCTCGCTTCAGGCGCCGGTACTCGTCGATGTAGGGCTGGTACGGGCTGGAGAAGGACACGGCCACCGGAGAGACGGCACTGACGAACGTGCGCAGTCGGAAATAGGCATCGGTTTCGCTCTTGACATCGGCCAGGAACTTGTCACGGGTGGCGGCATCTTCGAGGTCCAGCCTCGGGGACTCACCCGTCTTCATCTTGGTGAGCTTGGTCAGCAGGATGCTGGCCTGCGCCGTCGCATAGGCACGGCTGTCCTCGCCCGAGGTGATCGCCATAGCCCGCTTCACGGTGGCCGGCAGGAACGGATCGACCACCGATGTCGCCGGGCCGAACGGCATGATGAACTTGAGCGTGTCCTCAATGCCGGGGTTCTGGTTGGCGACGCCGGTGGCGACCACCTGCACGTAGGGGCCGAACCCGATGCCGCCCGTGATCATGTTGAGCGACTTCTTGTTGAAGGCCACGTAGCCCTGATCGTCAACGGCGCTCTTGAAGATGCCCTGGCCGACGATGCTGCTCGCCCAGTCGGGGATGCGGAACTGGATGACCTTGTTGCCGTTGGCGTCCTCCGAGGAGAACATCAACTTGTCCATCTCCTGGTAGGCCATCTGCGCACGACGAGCCACGCTGGGGTTGTCTATGGCGATCCCGGCCCAGCGGGTGAGCACTTCCTGCTGAGCATTGAAGAACGGGATGATGTTGCGCACCATCGTGGAGAACTCACTGCGCTCCCCGAGGTCGAACATGAGGTTCTTCATCTCGGCGAGAGCGTGCTTGCGAGCGACACCCTCCATGGCCTTGATGTCGGACTCAGCCAGCTTGAAGCCGTTCTGCGTCACCGAGTTCTTGACCAGCCGTTCCATCTCTTTGCCGTAGATGGTGGCGAACGTGGTGTTGCGGGCCAGCTCGTCGGACGGCATCGTGCCCAGGTACTTGAACGACTTCTCCACGAAGTTGTGGAGCATCTGCTGGACCGGGTGCTTACCGAGGGTCTGCGTCAGTACCTCGCCGTGGACGGGCGGGCGAGTGCCGACGTCGAGGACGCCATCGGCCGGCTTGAGGATGTTGTCGACCAGCTTCGCTCGAGCTTCCTGGTTGAGCGCCGCCTGCTTGATGTCGGGGTCGTCGAGGGTGAGGTGCTTGATCTGCTGGTTGACCCGATCAACCCAGTCCTCGGCGAACGCCAGGCCCGAGCGGTCGAGAATGCCGGCGCCACGAAGAGGAATCTCTTTGGCGTACATCCGGCCCTCTTGCGTGCCGTGCAGCCACTTGGCGACGTCGTTGACCGACTCGCCGGCCAGCAGCTTGCGGGCGAGCACGTCCTGGCCGAGCTGATTGTTGACGGCGTTCTCCCACGCCTTGCCCCAGCCGGTGTCGGCGCCACTGAGCGTTGCCCACTGGCCGGTACCACGGGTGTTGGCGAGATGCTTCTCGTACACCTCGTCCACGAAGCTCTGCATGCCCTGCGCGCTCGAAGCCTGCTTGCGGATGAAGTTGTCGAGGTCGTACTTCTCGCCGAAGGCCCCGGTCGCCGAGAAGCCGTCGATGTTCAGGCCCTTGAAGCCAGTGGACTCGATGTTGTCGATCGCCTTGAGAAGCCCGCCACCGGCCGCAGCACCAGCGACAGCGCCCACCGGGCCGGCCGCAGCGCCGCCAGCCAGAGCGCCACCGATGATGCCTGATCGCAGGCCCTTGGCTTCGACGTTCAGACCCTCGGCGCCACCGGCACGAGCCAGCCAGTTGACGAGGCCCTGCTTGGTGGTCGATGCGTATTCCAACATGTCGGCCATGGAGCCGATCTGACTGATGCGACGAAGCTGCTCGTCGATGCCCACTCGAAGCGTCCAGCCGGGACGCAGCAAGCTGGCCGTCTTCCACACGCTCATGACCGAATCGGCAACCTCGGGGATGGTGCTCATCGCCTTGGCCAAGCCAGGGTTGCGCCGGGCGAAGTCGCCGTACCAGTTGAGCGACGAATGCACCGCACGCCAATCGACCAACGGGGTGATGTTCGCCGTCTGGCTGGCCAGGAGCGGGGTGCGCAGTTCGTGGATGACACCGTTCTGGTCCACGAAGTTGAGGACGTCGGCGTTGTCGGTGGCGTAGGCCCGTGACTGTTCGATGAAGCTGCGGACTCGCCGACTCGATTCGGCCGATTCCTTCAGGACACCCTTGAGTTCCTTGACGTCGAGGCCGTTCGCCTCAGCGATGCGGCGGTAGGCCTGCTCTTGGAGACGCTGCACCATGAGGTCTCGAGCGGAGTTGTCCAGGCGGGCGAACTCACCTCGGGCACGGGAGACTTCAAGCTCATCGAAGACCTTGCTCTGGCGCAACCAGCGAGAGAGCTTGCCATCGGCGCCGGCCTGATCGAGGGCCAACAGGTTCGGCGGATTGTTGCGGGTGAACACCGCCACCGGGCGCATCCACTTGCTCGACTGGTAGAAGTCGGAGGCCCCGACGTTCTCCCGGATGGCGCCACCGAAGGTCATCTTCGGCGCTTCCTTGAGCGTGCCCACCAGGCTGCCGGCGTCCTTGCTCACGAAGTCGGCGGGGTTGAGCCCTTCGCTCTTGAAGGCGGCCACTTCTTCGCTACTGAGCGGCCGGGCGATCCTCTCGTTCCAGCGGTACTGGCTCTCCAGCAGATCCCGCTCGGCGACGAGGCCCTTGTACTTTTCGGGCGTCATGTTCTCGAAGTCGAACTTGAACTGATCCCGCACGAAGTCGGAGGCGTTGGCGTCAACGAGGCGGATCTGGCTGTCGAGGGAGTTGATGCGGTTGGCCAGAGCGGCATTCGACTTGGCCAGTTCCTCGACAGCGTTCCCCTGCCCGGCCATGGCCCGGATAATGAGGTCTCGCTCGGCCTTCGTTTCGGCGTTCACCAAGTAGTAGGAGATCTGATCACCATCGGGATGGTTCGGGAAGAGGCGATGACGCACCTTGCCTGCCGCCTCATCAAGAGCAGCCTGCTCGCCAGCAGGGCCGAGGAAACGGTTCTTGGCGAACTCGTCGACCTGCTGCGTGGTGTCGATGAACTTGGCGCCCATCGCTTCAGCCTTGGCCTGCGCCGCCGCCTTCGCAGCGTCGTCCACCAGCTTCGACTCGCCGGCCACAGGGACACGCTTGGCGTTGGCCTTTACGCTGTCGATGTAGTCGCTGACTTCGGTGTACTTCTTGCTGGCGAGGTAGCCGTCGACCGTCTTGGCGTTGATCATGTTGGTGCCAACGCGGTATCCCTTTACCGCTTTGCCCGCCACCGTCGTCGGGTCAAGCTCCCACGAGATCACGGCGTCCATCAAGCCCGAGGCGATCTTGTAGCCATCGGTGCCCTGCTGGCGAGCAACCTCAGCGGGGTCTTCGATGTTCTTGGTGGTGAGCGCCAGATAGATGGCCTGGCCCGGCGTGCGGGACTGGCTGATCTTCCACGCCTTCTTCCACTCGTCGCCCTTGAAGAAGACGCCCCAGTCGCCGGCCTGGCTGTCCTCGCTGGCGAAGCTGGCCACCGTCATGAGGGTCGACAGCGGACGGGAGACGCCCTGTTTGTAGGCCGCCGCCACACCGCCGAGCACCGGCTCCGTGACGCTCCGGCCAGCATCACGCACGGGCTCAGGGAGAGCGCCGATGACCTGGCCGCCAAAGCCTTCAGGGCCAATACCCTCGTTGATGGCACTGCCAAGACGAGACATCGTGCGGGCCTGGATGGTGTGCAGGAAGCCGTTGTAGTCCTCGTCGTCATTCCACGGCGAGAACGCCAAGTCGACGGCCAGGCCGGGCACCTGCCAGGCAGCCTGGAGAGGGCTGATCGTGATCTGCTTCAGGCGGTTGAACCACCCCATCAGGAGCCGAACTGCGCCGTAGCGGCGTCCTGGGTCATCTGCGGGTTCATCCCACCACGAAGGCGCCGGACGTAGTTACGCAAGGCGACAGAGGCATCGGGGCGGTTGGCCATCAGTTCGAGCATGGGCATGTACTTCGCCAGCATGTAGTCGTCGGTCGGGATCGCCGGCATCACCTGGCGCAGCGCCTCGGGGCCAGGACCGGGGCCAACACTGAGGCCAGCCGTCAGCGGCTCGTTGGGCCGAGCGCTCGGGGCGAGCAGGCTTCCCTCGGGGGCGGGCATTGACTTGGCAGCCTGGATCGCCTGGGCCATGCGGTCCTGCGGGCCAGCGGGAGGCGCCTGCGGGGTGGCCTGACCGAGCGGCACGGCGGCCTGGGCCTGCTGGAGCTTCTGCGCCTCACCATAAGCGAGCCCGGTGGGCGTCATCTTCTTGGCCCTAGGCACGGGCGTTCGCTCCTACCGCAGTGTTGGGGGACATCAAGGCTCCAGTGAGCTGCTTGAGGTTCATGAGAGATTGGTCAGGGGCGGCGACGGCCTCCGGGGGAAGAGACTCAGCGCCCATGCCGGGCATGGACAGACCGGGCATGGCTTCAGGAGCGGCACCCTGACCGGGGCCGGGCGGCGGTGCAGAGGCGGCTTGCCGTGCCTGTGCCTCTTTCTGCACCTGAAGAACCGCCTCGGGGATCGACTTGCCTTCCTCGGAGAGCTGCACGATGCGAGCGATGTCGATGGCCGGGATGGCACCCTGGGCCGCCTGCGTGCTGAGCGCCTGCATCATGGCGTCCTTCAGCATCTCCCGCTGCAACTGCTCGACCTCGAACTCGTCATCCTCGACGAGCGGGTGGTTCGCCATGGCCGTCTTCTTGGAGATCAAGCCGGCGCCGTTCATCTGGGCCACGCTCACCGTGATGGCGTTGATGTCCATGCCGGGGAAGGCGTACTCGACCTTGTTCTCGTAGGTCTCGAAGTCCTCGCTCGGCGTGAACTCGACGATCGTGCCGTCACTGCGGTTGCCCGAGAACATGGAGAACTTCTTGCCACCGAAGTAGCCCTTCATGGTGGCCATCCACGCCTGGTTCATCACCACGAGATGGGCGGCCATGATCTCTTGGAACTCGGCGATGCGAGGGTCAACCGCCATGCCGGCGAGGGCATTGACGGTCTGACCACTGCGCAGGCTCCCGGTGAGTTCACCACCGAAGATGCCGGGGTTCCCGCCCGACATGCGAGCGGCACGCTCGACGACTGAAGCGAACTGGAAGCTAGCAGGCCCAACCTGGCTGACCATCTCGCCGATCTGGGTGGCATCGAGGACACGGTTCATGTTGCCCGTGCGCCCGTCCATCCACTGGCCGTCGAGGATCATCGGAGGTCGGCCGTCCTTGCCCACTACGAACTTGTCGGGGAAGACCGACTTCTCGGCAGCGATGGCCTGCAACGCCGTCAGGCGTTCCAGCATGTCGGTAGCGCCCATGATGCGGGAGACGCTGGAGATCACCTTGTCGAGGGTGACGATCTGGCCCATGGTGGCCGTGACCATCTCGGCCTTGTTGGGGCCTCGGCGCAGTTCCAGACCGTTGACGACCAGATTGTTGAGCATGGGATCGGCCATGCCCCTCGGGCTCGACGAGAGCACGCCGATGACGACGTTCTCCTCGTCCTGCCACTCCACGACGTCGAACATGTCGAGGCGGCTGGCAGCGGCGGCCTTCCACATCTGGTAGAGGTCGACGGTCTCGCCACGCTCGTTCTTCGCTGAGGGGTAGTTGTCCATCAACCACGACACGCTGCGGGCGTAGACGAAGGCGATGTCCTCCAGCGGGCGGATGTCCTCGGGGCTGCGAGGCTCGGCGTAGCAGGTGAGCGGGTCACGCACCCGGAAGTTGGCCATGCCGTCTTCCATGTCCAGTTCGATCGACTGGACCATGGACCCGTAGCCGAACATGTGGCGGTAGCCACGACGGATGCCTAGCCAGTGGTTGCTGCCGGCCTCACCATAAGCCGCATACAGTGCCTTCTTTCGTGTCTGCGCACGACGCTTGGCACGGTTGGTGGTGTCCACGGCCGGGATCGTGATCGAAGGCTTGGCACTGGCGGCCCGGAGTGCCCCGTTCTCGATGGCATCGGCGATGATCTGCGGCGCCAGGGCGTTCACCATGGGCTCGCCCTCGACGTCGTACAGCGGCACCACGAAGTCGCCATTGGCACGGTCCCGCACGTCGATCATCGTGCGTTTGAACGGGGAATCGTTCATCCGCCGAGACGAAACGACGGCGCAGATCTCCTGCCAGCTACGACTCAAAGCCTTCTCCGAACGAGGTAGAGCGCCAATAGGACCAACAGAGTTAACCCCACTAACACGATCCACGTCAACATGTCAAGACTCAGCGGTTCCTTGCGGATAGGTCGTGATATCGGGATTGGCATGCGGTTCGACCCCGTTGGCATGCGCTTCCCGCTCAAGCACTGCACGGCGTCGAGCGCACAGCCGGTCGTACCGGTTCCATTCGGCCACTGGGGCATTGGCATCCGGCCGA
Source organism: uncultured Bdellovibrionales bacterium (assembly GCA_964617535.1). Taxonomy (GTDB): domain Bacteria; phylum Patescibacteriota; class Minisyncoccia; order Moranbacterales; family UBA1568; genus SSEF01. Next base: position 26,777 of record CAZTYU010000017.1, read on the forward strand.
CGGATCTCCGAGCAGCGAAGAAGGCCCGCTAGCTCCCTCGCGAGTTCGCGCCATGCCAAGGCGCCCCAGCTCGTATTGGCGCTCACGACGGCCCGCCCTGAGAGTCGGTGTTCTCGCGCGACGCCTGGTTCACGGCTCGATACCTCCGTCGATATCGGCAGTGAGGTGGTACCCGAGGATTTCAAGCGCTCGGGCGATTCCCCATTGCTTGTGATGCCCGCCGTCGATTACCGCTACGTCCGCCAGTTCCTCGATGGCGTCCTCGATCTGTCGTGACAGCAGCGCCAGTCGAGTGATGACCGCCTTTCGGAACTCGTTGAGCGGGTTGCCGTGCTCGTCGATGAAGTCCACGGTGAGGAGTCGGCCAAGCATCTCGTTGTCAGTCACTGGTTGTTCTCCCAGGGTCGTTGTTCAAGCACGGCGAGAAGCACGCCACGTGCCAGGGGGTCATCGGGGTACATCTCGTCGTGGAGCCAGTCGAGTGCATCGCGCAGCCTGTCCCGTTCCGTCTGCGCGTCGACGCAATCGGCAGTCGTGATGCGTAGGGCCTCCGTTAGTTCGTCCCTGAGTTGTTGCCCGCGAACGAGTTCTTGGCCGATCCGTTCAGCAGCGTCTGCCATGACCTTGTTGCCATGCTCGATCTCGTCAGCCAAGGCGATGACAGTCAGAGCCATCCGACCGAACTTTGTGTCCGATCCGAACATGTTCGCCCACGAACGGGCTTCTTCGACCGTGCACAGGTGGTCCGGGTGGCGGCGAGTTGCGACGCCCGTTCCCTCGACATGGTTGGATGGTTGCGATCCATCACTCCGACTACGGCCCGCCTCACCTCCCCGGGGATTGGTTCGGCCGTCGTGGCATGGGCACTTACATGCCGGTTGGAAGCACCCACCTCGTCCGCCGTCGCACGTGGTGATGTGAAACTCGGCCATCTAGGCACCGCCTTGCGGGTAGTTGGGG
>CAZTYU010000018.1:0-23947 GCA_964617535.1 uncultured Bdellovibrionales bacterium
CCTTCTAGAGGTTGCGGTGGTTGGAAAGGGACTCGAAAACCTGCCAATGCCGGGTTTTGTGGACCCAGAATTGACACCCAAGTCTACTATAAATCGACCATTCTGTCAATACGAAAAATTCAACATTTTGTGGCTAATATAAGCCAATAATAGATACTGTTGTCCTGTTATCAAAAACCTCCCTAAAGTAGAGCTGTACATAAAAAAAGACCCCGCCGAATGCATTGCACTCTTTGGGGTCGATCGCGGGGTCGATCAGCCGAGGCTGATCAGTCTTCCTTGGCCCGGGCCATGGCCTTGGTGGTGGCTTCCTTGGCGCCGGCCGGCGGCTGGATGATCCGCGCCAGTTCGGCGCGCATCTGCGGCGTCAGCTTCAGGACCTGGCCGCTCTTGTCGTAGCAGGCCACCGTCGAGGGAAACCGCTTGTCGCCATCGGCCAGCACCATGTAGTCGCCGATGCCGGCGGAGTCGTTGGTCGGCTTCCAGCCCGGGTGGCCGAGCCACGCCGCCTTGCCATCGGCCTTCTCGAGAAGCAACGTCATGCCCTGGCACGTCCAGTCGATGGGCTTGCCGGCCTTGTCAGTGCCGGAGGCGCGGAGCGACGGGAAGGTCATGCCGACCTCGTTGTCGCCGACCTTGCCCTGGCCGATGATGGCGCCGCACTTCTTGCTGCCACCCTTGAGCGCCGTGAGGACGCTGTCGGCAGTCCGACCGCCGCACCAGTCCTCGCCGTTCCTCATGGCGTAGACGGTGCCACCCTTGAAGTACTCGGGATTGGCCGCGTACGCCGCCTGGCGGGCGCCGTTGTCGTCCTTGCCGGCACCGGCTTCGCCGTAGGCGTAAAGGTTGCCGAGCCGGAGCGTCGTGGTGGTGCCGTCCGACTTCATGTCGATGCGGGTGTCGCCGGTGTTCGGGAGCAGCGCGCCCTTGGCATCGGTGTAGCCCTTCACGACCGGGGCACTGGTCTGCGCGAGCGCGAAGCCCGGCAGAGTGGCGAGGGCGATGATCGCCCAGAAACGCTTCATGAGTTTCGTCATGGCATGGCCCCTCCTTTGAGGCCGTAGTGGGGAAGTTGGGAAAAAACGGTTTTCGCCATCCCCTGCCGGGAATGACTCCCGGGACAAGAAAATGACATATCATCCTATAGGGAAATCCAACTTTTGTCAAGTGGATAGCGTATCGGATTTATGGCTGATACAAGCCAAATATCAATGCCTCTGCCTTAACGTAAAAAAAGAAAAAGGGCGGCATCGAATGTGTTCGACACCGCCCCTTGCGAGGGAGTTTCCCCCGACTTGGCTTACTGCTTGGCTGGTTCAGCCGGCGCGCTCGAGCGGATGATGAGTCCGCCGTCTTGCGCTTCTTCGACGAGCGTCCCGCGCCGTTCGGCTTCGGTGACGATCTGGTGGCGGCGGTACTTGGACCGGCCGACTTGGACGCCCTTGACGACGTCCACCCACCAGCCCCAGGCTGCAACAGCGTGACCGCCGTTCTGCAGATCCTTGTCGAAACCCACGCCGACACCCACGATTCTCGCGGGGTCGGAGATGCCCAGGCGGGCACTCATGGATTCGGACGACGGGCTCTCGAGGAAGTAGCCGAGCTGCGCATACGGCAGCACCTTCGAGTCAGGCGTCTCGTACAGCCATTGACGCACCCCCAGATTGAGGTAATTGCCGAAGCGGGAGAGTTCCCCCGTGTCAGCGATGCGTTGGCCATCCCAGCTGTGTGCGACCGCGGTTGAAAGCGGCTTCGCCCACGTCCCGAAGACTTGCGTCTCAGGGAACCACTCCTTGCCAGCCAAACGGCGTTGGTAGAAGTTGGCACCGGCGGAAACGCCGATCAAGCTGAAGTCCCGGCGGGACCGATACTTGTCCTGACTGAAGCGCTCATGCAGCTTGCCCACCATCGGAGCGGACAGCGTCGCGTCCCAGCCTTCGTCCGAGATGAACTCATAGGACGGGCCAGCGAGGTGCATGCTGCCTTCGTACTTGCCAGCGCGGCGATTCACGGTGCCGCTCCACTCGGAAGCGGTCAGGGCGAAGCCCAGGCCGTGCGTGCCGGTGTCGGCTTCGTTACGCCACGTGCAGTACAGTGCTGCCGAGAGGAAGCTCGAATCAGCGTGGTCACCGCCGTCGTGCCTCGGCTCATGCTCTTGACCGATGACCGCGTGCGGGTCGATTCGGTCGCACAGTCTCGGAGGCGCTTCGGCCACGGGGACGGGAGCAGGAGGCTCGGCAGGCGGCAGCGGTTCGGCTGGCGGGAGGGGCGGGATGACCGCGACTGGGGGTTCCGCCGGAGGCGGAGGCGGGATTTCACCCGTCTTCTCCTCGGGGAGGATGACCCAGTTGAAGCAGTTCCGCATCCAGACGAGCACCTTGCCCGACGGGAGGACGAAACGCTCACCCTTGACCGGCCCATGTCCAGCAGCCCAGTCCGTACGGTACGGACCGCGAGCGACCACCTTGCCAGCGCGGCAGAAGGTGACCTGCTCGAGACGCATGCCACTCGGCATGTCGATCCGACCTTCGGCTTCCGTGATGTTGAGCCGCGGACCCGTGGCGAGGTCAGCGTGTTCACGCAGGTAGGCGCGGTCGTCATGCGACAAACCGAGCACTTCCCACGCTTCTTCGCTGATCGTCTTGGTGTCCTTCCGGCCACAACCATGGAGCGGTGCCTGAGCCACGACGCGATACAGGATTTCACCTGCGTCATTCGTCTTCGGAGCACGCGGAGCCAGAGTGACAGGCTTGTCGGCCTGCGCACGATTCGGCTTCACGGCGCGAGCGCTCTTCTCCGTGGCTTGGACGCCTTCGGGGAGCTTCAGCACCTGGTCCGGCTCGATCTTGCCGCAGTCGGTGAGCTCGTTCAGCTTGCAGACCGCCTTCCAGTCGTTCGGGAAGACCAGCGAGAGCCAGTCACCCTTCTTGACGGTGTAGGTCGGAGCAGCTTCGGGAGCAGCCGGCGGAGCAGATTCTTCGGCAGGAGCAGGCGCAGGAGCGCTGGCGGCCAGGGCAGGGGCCGGAACAGCCTCGGGAGCCGAGGCAGCAGGAGCAACAGCGATGGGAGTCGGAGCAGTGGCAGCCGGGACAGCGTGGTTCTGATACCACGCGTACCAAGCCACGATCACCACGGCGAGAGCGAGCACGAACCACCAGACGCGAGTCCGGCGCTTCGGTTGGGCATCCAGTGAAGGAATGCCGGTGGACGCAATCTTGTCAGTCATTTTCGGCCTCCTTCGGGCATGAACATGGGTTGGATGTTCAAGAACAAAGGTGGGTCGAGCTGGGCGACCCACGCTTGATTCCTGTACGGTTTCAAGACAGATGGGTCACCCATGGCTGGGTTCTCCTTTCACTTCTTGCAGTCTTCCTTGGCGAGCGCGATCCCGGCTTGGATGCCGTAGAACGCGCCGACGAGGGGGAGAGCACTGGCTGACCCCGGCCCGAGCTTGAGGCTCGTGCACGAGATCAGTCGATCCGGTACGCCTTCGACCGAGGTGAACTCGGCCAGGACGGTCGCGATGTCGGTGGTGCCGACGTATGCGCCGCCCTTGTCGCGGAGGAAGAATCGGACCGGGAATGCCGCCGCCACGCCATCGAGGGCTTGGCGAGCATGCTCGTTTTCGATCGGATCGAGGCGGATCACCTGCGTCACTAGAGACGGATGTTCCGCAAAGAACCTGGTCGGGAGCCGATCGGGGGCGAACCCCTTTTCGAACTCAACGAGCTGTCCCTTGGTCGTCATCCCCCACTTCCCGTCCGAAGACAGGATGAGGAGAGAGCGTCCCCGGATGCGCTCCATGTCGGAAAGCGGGATGAAGACGGTGAAGCCTTGCACCCGCCGATCGACGACCGCGTCATAGATCACCGTTTGACCGGGACCATAGAGCGCAGCGGCACGGAACACTTCGCGAACGAGCGGCCGGCGGATCTTGCGGTTCCCTTCGCGCACCTCATAGGTGCGATCGGGGTCCACAAATTCCTTTGACCACTTCACGGGGAGCGGCTGCGGCAACTTGACGTAGACCGCAGCCACTCCTTCGGCAGTGAACACTTCACGCGAGAGCGATCGGTTCTGCCAGGGCTCTTGGCGCCCCTCGGCTTGGACCGTCCGGACCTCGTACCCGCTGTCGCGAGGGAGGGAGGAACAGCCCGCGAGGAACGCGAGCGCGAGACCTGCAAGCAGGTAAGAACGCATGGCGAACTCCTTGGGTAGGTTGAATAGTAAGCAGTAAGCTGTGAAAGTACTTTGTCGATACAATCCTCTGAACGATCCCCCTCACTACATCGAGAGAAACGGTTCAGAGGAGGCATCAGCCTCCCCTTGATGCGAGCGTTACCGCGCCGCGAACGATGATCCCGTCGGGCGATCGAGGGACTTCAGAGAAATCCACATGGCACGCACGAAAGCGCCGGCAAGGAATCCAAGAAGCGAGAGCGTCAGGAGCTCTTTCGGGGTCGGATTGCGATCAGCGATCGGTCCGGAGAGGACGCGGATCTCGACTGCTTTTTCATCTCCGCCACGGAACTCCTTGTTCCGATTGATGAGGACATCTGAAAGCGCCTCCATCACTTTTCCGGCTTCACGTTCCGTGTCGGCCTTTACGATAACCGAAAGCATGCCGAGCTCGACATTTTTTTCGACTGTGACCATCTCGCGCCAGCTCTTCAGCCGATCGCGCTTATCAGTCGGGAGAAATCCCTGCGCGCTTACCTTGCCAGTCTCGATGACGGCATTGATAAAGCGCTCGCTGTAGATTGATTCAGAGAGAACTTTGCTCAGATATTCAGACGACTTGAACAGCGTGTAGAAATCCTGGGAGCCAGATGATTGTACCACCATGAAGTCCGTCCGCACAGCATAGCGCGGGGAAATAGCGGTCTCTGCAAAAAACACGGCGGCTGCCACAAAGATACCAAAGAGGAAAATGCTCCCCTTCTTTTCCCTGAGCAGAGCCAAAAAATTAGTCATCGGCATAGCCTTTGAGGAATAATGAAGTAACGCTAGATAGTAGCAAAAAAGAGGCCTTTTGTCAATATGGCCTCTCTTGGAAGGGATTCGTGGCAATAATCCCTAAAACCAGCCCGAAAAACGGCTCCAGAACTGGAGACGGATGATGTCATTGAGCGTCACAAGCACCATGAGGAGGAGAAGGAGAATAAAACCGATTTGATGGACGTATCCCTCGACGGCAGTCGAAACGGGCGAACCCTTGATCTTCTCAATGAGGACAAAAAGGATACGGCCGCCATCAAGCGCCGGGATGGGAAGGATGTTGATGATGCCAAGATTGATGGAGAGAATCGCCGCAAAGTAGAGGAGATAGGCGAGTCCGAGTTCCGACATCTGTTTCGTCAAGGTAACAATGCCAACCGGCCCGGCAATATCCATCTCGGTCTTTGCGCCGGTGAAGAGGCTCGCGATCATGGAGGCCAACGCCCCGAGGATTTCTGCGGTCTTCACATACGTCTGCTCGAAGCCGAGCCGGATCGCCTGATACCATGGATAGCTGACGACTGCTGTCTCGGAAAAACTGATGCCCAGCGCGCCCTCGCCGTCAGGCGCTACCATCCGCGGCGTACCACGAAGATCCATCGCCGTACCGCCGCGAGTCACCCGGACCACGATTTCTTTTCCCCGATGCTCATGAATATACTCGGAAACCATGGTGAGGGATGCGACCGCCTGGCCATCGAGCGAGACGAGGATATCTCCCGCTTTGAGCCCGATCTCTTCTGCTGGCGTCTTCGGTTGGACCTGAAGAATCTGGATATCCGTCTTGGCGTATTTCCCGCGTTCCGCCGGGTCAATCTGCTCGGGAAAACCCAGCATGAGCACGATGGAAAACAGCACCCAGGCCAAAAGAAAATTCATAAAAACGCCAGCGCCGAGAACCTTTATCCTCGTCCAAGCGCACCGTCCGGCGAAACTGTCTGTTTCAGTCGCACTGTTCCGATCCTCTCCCTTGATCTTCACGAAGCCGCCGAGCGGAATCCAGTTGAGCGAGTAGACCGTATTCTGGCTTTTTACTTCGCTATTCCCTCGGACGAACCGATACCGACCAGTCGTGTCATCTTTCACGAAACCGAATATGCGGGGCGGGAAGCCGAAACCGAACTCGTCAGCCTTGATTCCATTCATTCTGGCTACAAGGAAATGTCCGAGCTCATGTACGAAAACGAGCACACCGAGAACGAGGGCGAACAAAAGAATGGTCAGCATAGCGAGAGTCCGGGTAGGGAATAAGTTTGGTTAGACGGTCATGATTTCTCCTTCTTTCTTCTCGCGCACGGCCTCCAGCTTGGCATTGTATTCATCGACGACTTTTTGCAAATCATCCTTGCCGCGAAACTTGTCATCTTCACCGATAAGCCCCTCTTTTTCCGCTTCCTGGATCTCTTTCCAGATGTCCTCGCGGATGTTTCGGATCGAGATGCGCGCTTCCTCGGCCCGGCTATTCAGGGTCTTCACGAGATCACGCCGCCGCTCTTCAGTGAGTGCCGGCAGCGTAATCCGGACCACGGAGCCGTCATTTACCGGGTTCAGGCCGAGATCGGATTCACGGATAGCGGCCTCGATCTGCGTCAGCGAGCCTTTGTCCCAGGGGGAAATGACAATCTGGCGCGGCTCAGGGACAGAAATGCTCGAGATCTGCTTCAAGGGCGTCTGAGCATTGTAATACTCAACGAGAAGTCCTTCGACGATTCCAGGGTTCGCCCGACCAGTCCGAAGGGTTCCGGCTTCCTCAACAAAGTGGTCCACTGCTTTCTGGAACGCGGCGTGTTTCGATTCGATTATATCTTTCACCATAGAGTTAACGTTATTTCGTCTTACGGAGCCCGAGGTAAATCACATCTGGATAGACGGGATCATAGGTGATAACGGAGATATCTCGATCAATATTGAGTGGAACTACTGACCAGGTCTCACCCGCATTCACCGATTTGTAGAAAACACGGCCAGCGGCAAAGATAAGCTCTTTTGAATTCTTGGGATTTATCGCAAGTGAGCGCAATTGGAACTGCTCAGCACTTTCGATGATATTCACCTTTTCCCATTCAAAACCGGAATTTCGACTCCGGAAAAGACCATTTTTTGCACCGACATAGATAGTTTCGGGAAGGTAGGGATCAGCGATCAACATCGCCGGTCCAGTCAACGTCACGACTGGAAGCGGTTTATAGTTTTTATCCTTTGCGAGCCGTTCCTTATTGATTTCAGTGCGGACTTCCTCGAGATCTTTCCATCCGTCTCCCGCTGACCGAGAGACATATATTTTCCCATTGAAGGCGAGGAGATACATCAAGTTTTTGTCCTGAGCATCGAAAGCGATCGCCACAATCGGGCCAGAAACCTTGAACCCGACGTTTTTCCAAGTATCGCCACCGTCCATACTCTTTATGACGACACCGGCGCTCGTACCCGCCAAAAGAAAGTTAGGGTCTGAAGGATGCTCCTCAAGTGCAGGAAGGGAAGTCCCTGTCCCAGGTTCCGTATACACGTCTTTCCAGGTTTCGCCACCGTCCGTCGTCCGAAAAATCTTCCCTCGGCCGCCGACGACACCCGTAGCATACATCCGGTCAGCGCTCCGACGCGACGCAATAAAACTATAGACCTTCTGCGGCGGAAAATTTACGGGCTGCCAGACCTCGGCTCCATCATCGGTCTTGAAGATCATATCATCTACCGTTCCGACATAGACATCGGGAACACGGTGAAGCTCTTCAGCTTTTTCTCCGCCATCTTCGCGCTGGAGAAACGAGATCGAAAGAACATCAGCCTTTGTTAACTTGCGTTTTTCGTCGACAAAAGTCTTGGGCACAAAAGTCTGCCCACCGTCGTCCGATCGCCAAATGCTTCCAGGTAGCGCCGCCGTATCAAAAGCATTTTTCTCTGTGGAGGCCGGAGCATTTCCGATTTTGGGTGGAGCCAAAGTGCAGCCCGAGAGCGACGCTAGAACTAGCGACAATGCACCCAGCCGGAAGATATTTTTGGTCATAGAAAATTTGGTTCCTTACCATTATACCACGCGCAAGAAAGCCAAAAGCCACCCCTCAAAGGGATGGCTTTCGACACAAAACTGGTGGGTACAGCAGGAATCGAACCTGCGACCGTTGGCTTAAAAGGCCACTGCTCTACCGACTGAGCTATGTACCCGTCTCTCTCGAAAACAGTTTGCATTCTGACAAAAACCGCGCCATTGGTCAATCCGACGAGGTTTTTTTCCGAATCATATCGGTCCCGACGAACGGCCGGAGCGCTTCCGGGACCCGGACATTGCCATCAGCATCCTGGTTATTCTCGAGGATCGCAATGAGGATGCGCGGGGTCGGGAGCGCGGTATTATTGAGCATGTAGACGTGCCGTTTCTCGCCGGTCTTGGCGTCACTGTACTTCACATTGAGCCGGCGCGCCTGCCAGTCGAGGAAATTCGAAGCCGATCCCGTCTCGCCATAGCGGTTCATGCCCGGCATCCAAGCCTCGAGGTCAAAGGCGCGGTATTTTCCAGCGCTCATATCGCCAGTGCAGATCTGGATTTTTCGATAGGGAAGCCCGAGCTCCTCATGCATCTCCTGCGACAGGCCGATCATCTCTTCTTGGAGCGCATCCGCGAGATCGATGTCGGCTGGCGCGATCACGACCTGCTCGACTTTCATGAACTCATGGACGCGGTACATGCCCTTAGTATCTTTGCCATACGAGCCGATTTCGCTCCGGTAGCACTGACTGAAACCGGCGAGACGAAGCGGGAGTTCAGCACCACTGAGCACTTCGCCGCTATAGTAGGCAAGGAGTGACGGCTCGGCCGTTCCGACGAGAAATTTCTGCTCCTTGGAAACGCTCCCGTCGCTCTCCTTGTCGGCAGATGCGACTTCGTACACTTCATCCACCGAGCTGTCATACTCGAGACCCTTGAAATAGCCTGATCCAAAAAGCGGAAATCCCTTTACCAAAGTCGGCGGTATCATCGGCTGATAGCCCTTCCCCGATAGTTTCTGCATCGCATACATCATGAGCCCCATGACGAGGAGAACGCCTTCGTTCTTCACATAGTAGCCGCGGTAGCCCCCTACCTTTGCCCCGCGTTCGAGATCGAGGATATCGAGATCACGCCCGAGCTCGATATGCGTTTTCGGAGCGAAATCAAAGGCTGGCTTCTCGCCCCAAACGTAGACCTCTTTGTTTTCTGCATCGCTCTTTCCGATCGGAGTGTCCGGCGAAACGATATTTGGCACCATGGCCATGAGGGCGTCAAACTCGGACTTCACCGCTCTCCACTCCGGCTCGGCGTTATCAATCGCTGCTTTGATGTCCTTCCCTTTCTCGATCACCTCGGCCCGCTCCTCCGGCGTCGCTGCCGACTGTATCAGATTATTGATATCGTTCTTGAGCGACTTGAGCTCCTCGAGCTTTTGGACGAGCTCGCGACGCTTCTTGTCGACTTCGAGCAAATGATCAAGGTCGAGCGCGCTGTTCTTGTTCAGGATTGCCGAACGAATCGCCGCCTCATTGTCCCGGATGAATCCGATATCAAGCATACGAGTATTATTTGTGGTGGTCGCACCTGGACTCGAACCAGGGACCCTTGCAATGTGAATGCAATGCTCTAACCAACTGAGCTATGCGACCATATACAGCCCTCAATCTAGCGTTTTTCCCCACGAATGTCTACTCCTTCGTCTTCATCGGCGGAAAGATGACCGTCTCACGGACACTCTTGTCCATGAGGACGGCAAAGAGCCGCTCGCTCATCCCGAAACCGAATGCTGGCGGCATCCCATACGAAAGCGCCTGGAGGAAATCTTCATCCAGCATCTGTGCCTCGGCATCCCCCGCTTCACGGAGTTTCATCTGCGCTTCGAAGCGCGCCCGTTGATCGATCGGGTCGTTGAGCTCGGCGAAACCATTGCCGAGCTCGCTTTTGCCCGCGATCGGCTGCATGCGAAGCGTCCGGCGCGCATTCGTCGGATCGAGTTTGGCTAAGGGCGAGACTTCAACCGGATGACCGACGAGAATACACGGCTGGATCAGTTTCTGCCGCACGGTCTTTTTGTAGATCGTATCGATGAGGCGGCCCTTGCCCGCAGTCGGCTCGTACTTGATCCCGAGCTCGTCCGCCTTGCTGCGGAGTGCCTCGACCGTCACTTCGCCGGACAGGTCGATTCCAGTTTCCTGATTGAAGGCTTCAAAATAATCGATCCGTGGAAACGGTTTCGACCAGTCGAGCGTCTCGCCCTCATGCGTCGTTGTGAGCGCATCGCCTGCGACTGCCCGAACGATATCGCGGTACAGCTCCTCCACCATGGCCGTGCCGGTTTCGAAATCTGTATAGGCGCTATAGAACTCGATGTGGTCGAATTCCTGGAGGTGCTCGCGGTCGATACCCTCATTGCGGAACACGCGGCCGATCTCAAAGACGCGCTCATAACCGCCGACGAGAAGCCGCTTCAGCGGGAGCTCGAGCGATATGCGAAGATAGAAGTCCTGGTCCAGTGCATGATGATGCGTAACGAACGGCTCGGCCTCGGCGCCGCCCGGGACATGCTCGAGCACCGGCGTCTGGACTTCGAGGAAACCGCGCGTTGAGAGAAATGTACGGACCGTTTGCCAGAAAGCGTTCTTCTTCACGAACAAGTCGCGCGTCTCGGGATTCATCACGAGGTCGAGATAGCGCTGACGGAGGAGCGCCTCCTCGTCTTTGAGGCCATAGAACTCAGTCGGGAGCGGGAGGAGCGACTTCGACAGCATCTGCCAAGCCTCGGCACGGACACTTTTCTCATCCTGCTTGGTCACAAAGACTGGTCCCGTGACTGAGATAAAGTCGCCGAGCTCTACCGTTTCCTTGAAGAGTTTGAAAGATTCTTCGCCGAGCGCTTCAAACGAAACAAACGCCTGGAGCTTGGCCGATCCATCCTCGATATGACAAAACACGATTTTTCCCATGACGCGAAGCGAGCGGACTCGCCCGACCACAGACACTCGCGTCGACGTGCCGTTCAGTGTGTCAAACTGGTCGAGGACTTCCTGATTGGTATGAGTACGGGTCGCTTTCTCCGGATACGCTGAACCGAGCACCTCCGCGAGCTTTGCGAGTTTTTCATGTTTTACCGAGAGAATATCTTCACGCATATGCATCCACTCTACTCATTTTTTTGGCTCAAAGCAAGCCTGAATAAAAGCAAAACCGCCCCGGGTGAGGCGGCTGGAATCGTTCCGGAAAAGCGCGACGCTTACTTGACCGAGAGAATCTCGTACTTGATGTTTCCTGCCGGAGCAGCGACCGTCACGACTTCGCCCTTCTCCTTGCCCATGAACTCTTTACCGAGAGGCGACTCGCTCGAGATCTTTCCATTCGCCGGATCGACTTCGTTTGCACCGACGATCTCGAACTCCATTTCCTTACCGTGGAGCTTGACGGAAAGCTTCGATCCGACCTGAACCTTCGATGACTTCTTGTGCGGTGCGGCGACGACTGATTCCTTGAGGAGCGCCTCGAGCTCGGCAATGCGAGTCTCGTTCTCGTTCTGATGCCGCTTGGCCTCGGTATATTCGGCGTTCTCGGACAGGTCGCCCTGTTCCTTGGCCTCCTTAATTGAATGCGCGATCTCTTGGCGGACGCGCGATTTGCGGTCCTCGAGCTCGGCCTCCAGCTTCTTCAATCCCTCTTCAGTGAAAATTCGTGACATACGTATTTTATAGATAACGATATTTGTATCTCTGACACACGATGCCACCCATGCTACTACACGCCATACCCACTGTCAACTCTCGGCTTTGAGGCTTGATCAAGGCTTATTTCTTTCGGAAAAGTACCACTCAAGCACCGTTTTCGTGATTGGGACGGCATGATAGGTACTCTCTTTCGGCTGGCCCTCGGCGAGGACGATCATCACGAGTTCTGGATTCTCGTACGGCGCGAACGAGACGAACCAGCCGTGCGTCAAATCACCCGTGCCATACTGGGCCGTACCTGTTTTTCCGGCGACCGCTACCGGCAAAGTCTGGAGCGACTGCGCTGTCCCTTCGGTCACTGTTTCACGCATCCCCTCGCGGACGATTCGGAGGATATCGGACGAAACTCCGGTCGGATGAGATGCGGCGTCCATATCTTCGCGGACATGCGGAGTATAGAGCGTCCCACCGTTGGCGATAGCTGCGATGGAATTGGCGATCTGAAGCGGTGTCGCCGTGATGAAGCCCTGCCCGATCGAGGCGTGATAATCATCGCCGATATACCAGCGCTCGCCGATCTTTTTCTCTTTCCAAGCCGGGTCTGGGAGAAACCCATCCGCTTCGCCAGGGAGATCGATACCGGTAGGCGCACCATAGCCAAAGCGCTCCTCATACCGTTTCATCCGTTCCATCCCGAGGCCGCCGATACCTCCATACCCGCCGCCGAGCGTGTAGAAATACACGTCGCTCGAGACTGCGATCGCGCGGCGGAGATCGGTGAATCCATGCGCTTTCCAATCGCCGAAGAAGAACTTGCCGACACTAATGCCGCCACGGCTCTCAATCACCGTCTCGGGAGTGATAATGCGCTCTGCCAATGCCGCCGCAGCGATGACCGGCTTCAGAGTCGATCCGGGCGGATACTCACCACCAATCGCCCGATTGAAAAGCGGCTTGGCTGGATTTTCAATGAGCGATCGGTATGCCTCGTTCTCGATGCCGCCGGAAAAGAGGTTGTTGTCGTAGCCCGGGTACGAAACGAGGGCGCGGACCGCACCCGAGCGTGGATCGAGCGCGATCGCGGCACCAGACTTCAGTTCATACGACATGAACCACTCCGCCATCGTGGTATAGAGCTTTTCCGAAAGCCCCTTATCGATGCTCAGCCTGAGATCCTGCCCGGGTTTCGGCGGGACGATCCCGAGTTCCTTCTTCACCCGGCCGAGCGAATCGACTTCGACCACTTCGCGCCCATGGATACCCCGGAGCGTCGATTCATACGTCTTCTCGACTCCCTGCTTTCCGATGGAATCCGTGAAAAGATAGTCGGGATGATCGGCGAGTTCCTCTTTCTGGATCTTGCCCTCGTAGCCGATTACGTGCGAGAAAATGGTGCCGTTCACATACTCACGGCGGGCGGCTTTCTGGATGCTAATGCCTGGGAGCGCATTTGCCTGGCTGTAGTAGCGGATTGACTCTTCCTGAGTCAGGTCCTCCTTGATGAGTACCGCTTCATTGGGACGAAAGGTTCGCGACTCGACCGTCTCACGCCAAAGCGGCGATGCATCCTGAAACAGGCTCTCGGCCGTATCGAGGATACGGCGACGTTCGTCCGGATCATCCGGGAGTACCGTTGGGATGACGATACTATCGAGGCTCGGCGTATTCTTCACGAGCGGTTCACCATAGCGATCCGTGATAATGCCCCGCGGAGCCGAAAGCAGGATCGATCGCAAGCTATTGCTCTTGGCCAGTTCGCTGTAGTATTCCCCTTTCCAGATATTCAGATACGCGAGCCGGCCCGCAAGGACGAGGAGAACGATCGTCACCAGGGCAAGCAAATACCGCGCCGGCCGACGATCGAGCGTCCATTCGATCCGCGCCGCTTCGGGCTTGGACAGAGTCAAGACCGCATCGTCGATCTCATGCGATGACAGGCGCTGCGACGATCGTTTGAAAAAATTCATAGGCTAAGTGCGCATGCCGCGGAATTCAGACATGAGGCTGAACCGGATCCGTTCCTCTCGGATACGGAGCACCGTAAAGACCAGCGGGAACAGCGAGAAAGCAAGCAGCATGTTGCCAGCTGCGGCCGAAATCGAGAACGTCATATCCCGCCACAGGGCAAAGAGCACTGCGTATCCGAGCGCCATGAACGCGCTCACGAGGCCGAGAACGAGACTGCTTTCGATATGTCGCTCGATGAGAAGTCGGCGCGAGAGGAAACTCGTGGCATAGGCGATCCCTACCGCAATCACTGGGAACAGCCCCTGAACACCGCCATTCCCGAGGAGAACGTAGAAAAAAATGAGGAGCAACACCCATCGGAGCGAACGGGCGAACCCGAGGACAAATACGAGCGCGATAGTCGCCGCGATGATAAGCGAAGGCGCATCAAACCCCGGCCAGAGAATATCGAGAAGGGAACGCTGAAGGATGACAATGAAGAGTAAAATCAGGATTTGTTGGAGGACGATGCTCATGGCGACGGCGTGATGATGATAGAGGCAAATCGAATATCGCTTTCAACTGCTGCGGTCAACACAGTCGCCTGCTGGAAGAGCCGGTCAGCCGAAGGGCGAACCTCCCCAATTTCGCCGATGTAGAGGTCCTTCGGGAGACCATCGCCAAGACCCGAGGTAACGAGCCGCGCCCCTGGCTCGAGGCGTTCCCCGGAAAGCGCCATATCAAAGACGAGCCCAAGCCCGTGATCGCCACGAATCACACCCTGAACAGACGTACCGGCGATACGCGCCGCGACGGTGCTTTCAGGATGCGACAAAAGACGGACGCTCGAGCTCGTCAGGTTGGCAGCAGCGATCCGGCCGATAATTTGGCCGTCACCGACCACTACCGGCATACCACTTGCTACCCCATCAGTACTGCCCCGATTAAGCGTCACAGAAAACGAAGACTCCCGGATATCGCGGCTGATCACCTCAGCTGAAAGGCGAGTGACGTCCGCTGGCTTTGGCAAACCGAGTGTCTCACGAAGAATCCGATTCTCCTCCTCCTTCTCTCGGAGAAGCGCTGCTTCAAGGGTGAGACGCTGATTTTCTCTGGTAAGTCGATCATTCTCCTGTTTCAGATCGCTGATCGACGAAAAAAAGCGCGCCATATCCCCTGTCTCAAACGCGAGCCAGGAAACAAAACCCTGGAACGGCGCGGCCACCGGCGCAATGATTGAGCGAAACGGAGCAAAAAATCCGTCTGGAGCAAAGGTAACGATAATCAAAACGAGACCACCGGCGAGCGCTGCTCGGACGATATTCCTCTCGAAGAAAGGACGTTCAGCATGCATAGGAAAATAGACTAGCCGAGCGGACGATTCTGTTCATCCTCGATAAGCACTTCTTTCAGAGTATCCATGTCATCGAGCACGATACCCGTGCCACGTACCACGGCCGTGAGCGGATCATCGACTCGTTTCACCGGCATCCCCGTCTGCGTCGCGAGGAGCTTATCGAGGCCGCGGATGAGGCTGCCGCCGCCCGAAATGGCGATACCGCGCTGCATGATGTCAGAGATGAGTTCCGGCGGCGTCTCTTCGATGAGGGTCTTGATGTTGTTGACGATGACGCGAATCGAACGTGAGAGCGCCTCGCGGACGTGTTCGTCGGTGATGAGCACTTCTTTTGGAAGCCCGGACACCAGGTCGCGGCCACGGATCGAGTATTGGAGACGGTCTTTGAGCGGATAGGCACTGCCGATTGCGATCTTCACATCCTCAGCGGTCCGTTCGCCGACAAGCAGGTTGAATTCATCGCGGCAGTAGCGGATGATGTCCTCGTTCATCTCGTCCCCCGCGATGCGGAGACTGCGCGAGATGACGACACCACCGAGCGAAATAACGGCGACTTCGGTCGTGCCACCACCGATATCGACCACCATGTTACCAGCCGCATCAATAACTGGAAGCCGTCCGCCGATCGCAGCCGCCATCGGCTCGTCGATGAGAAACGCCTGGCGTGCACCGGCATTCATCGCCGCTTCGATCACGGCACGCTTCTCTACTTCGGTCACGCCGGACGGGATACCGATGAGCACGCGCGGGCGACGGAGAAATTTGAAGCTTCCCTCGGTCACCTTCGCGATGAAATACCGGAGCATCTGCTGGGTGATCTCGAAATCGGAAACGACACCATCGACGAGTGGCCGCGTCGCGACGATATGTCCAGGAGTTTTGCCAACCATTTTCTTGGCTTCACGCCCAATCGCAAGGATCTGTCCGGTGCGCTGGTTAACGGCTACGACCGACGGTTCATTGATGACGATACCGCGCCCGCGGACATAGACGAGGGTATTGGCTGTCCCGAGATCGATACCGATATCCTGCGTGAGATTGCCAAAAAACCGCTCATAGAGCTGCTTCCAGAGATTGGTCCACGAAAGGGGCATAGCAAAAAGACGGACTAAAGGATTCCACCATTGTAGCCGAAACAGAGGCCTAATTCAAGCCGGAAATGACTACGGGGCGAGGCGCTTGACGTCGCGCGGATAGAGGATCGCCTCTTTGATAGACGAAAGTCCGAGGAGTTTCTGAACGATGCGCTCGCTACCGAGTCCCCAGCCGCCATGCGGCGGCGCGCCATATTTGAAGATCTCGATATAGTCCTTGAAGGTCTCGGGGTCGAGTCCGCGGGAGCGCATGATGGAGACAAGCTGGTCTGGGTCATGAACGCGCTCTGCGCCCGAGGCGATCTCGAGGCCACGGAACACGAGGTCATAGCTCTCAGAGAGTTTGGGATTCTCGGGATTCGGAAGCGAATAAAACGCCCGCACCGCCGTCGGGTACTGGGTCAGGAACACGAAATCCGATCCGTACTTGGCTTTAGCATACTCACCGATAAGACGCTCGCCCTCGGAATCGATGTCCTCCCCGTCCGGGATCTCTTTGCCGTATTCCGATTTCAGGATCGCGAACGCTTCACTCAAGCGGATGCGTGGGATCGGCACTTCTGCCGGAACTGCTGCACCAAACAGGGCGAGCTCTTTCTGGCAATGCTCGCCAATATGGCGGAACATGCGGTGCATCGTCTTTTCCAGCATCGCCATGACCTCTTCGACATTCTCGATAAAGCCCATCTCGGCGTCGAGACCCGTGTACTCGGTCACGTGGCGGGTCGTATAGCTCGGTTCGGCACGAAAGACAGATCCGATCTCGAAGACGCGCTCATACGCACTCATCGCGGCCTGCTTGTAGAACTGCGGACTTTGCGCGAGATACGCATCGCGATCGAAATACTTGATCTTGAAAAAATTGGCACCGCCTTCGGTTGAAGCACCAAGAATTTTCGGCGTTTTGATCTCGAGAAATCCTTCGGCTCGCATCGCCTCATCATAGGCCCGGAGCATCTCGGAATAGATACGGAAGATCGCCGCGACTTTTTCCTGACGGAGCGCCAGCGTCCGATGATTGAGCAACGTCTCAAGCTGGAGGTTCATTTCAGGCTGGGAAACATCGATTGGAAGCTCAGCGTGCGGACGACCGACGACCGTGATGGCCGTCACTTCGATCTCGATCCGCACTGGGCTCGACGCCTCGAGCGGTTCGCTCCCCTTTTTCACTGGCCGCTCCTTTACGAGCCCCGTCACGCTGACGGCATACTCGGCACGGATGTCTTTGGCGGTCTCGATCACCTCGGCTTTTTCTGGCGTCACGACGAGCTGTACTTCTCCGCTCCGGTCACGCAAGACAAAAAACACCAGCTTGCCGTGATCACGACGGACGGAAACCCAGCCCGAGAGCTCGATGGTCTCGCCGATCTTTTCCACTGCCTCGCGAATGAGCGTGCGTTCTGACATATATGAATTCTCCTGATCAATCAAAATTACTGTCCGGCAAAAAAATCACTGACGATGCCGGCGAGCTCGCTCGGCGTCACTTTCGTCTTCAGGAACGAGCGTTGCACCGCACCCGACGCTTCGAGCGCCTTCACCTCTTCCTCTTCAAGCGAGGCGGTAAGGAGGAAGATAGGCAGTTTCTTGGTCCGTTCGTCTTGGCCGAGCGCCTCGATGATCGCCTTGCCGTTCATCGACGGGAGGAGATGGTCGGTGATGACGAGATCAAAGCTGCCGCCAAGTGCCCGATCCAACCCGCTCTGCCCATCGCGTTCGGTCACAACGGCATAGCCAAGATCGCGGAGCGCCTTGCCGAACATCTCGACAAATACCGGTTCATCCTCGATGAGGAGAATGCGCCGCTCCGTACCCGGCTCGGGAAAGGTATCTGGGAGCGGACCGTCGGCCGGAGCAGCAGCCGCTACCGCAGCGGCAGACTCTGCGTGTTTTGCCTGGGAAGCGAACTGATCGAGATAGCGCTGCACTTCCTTCACGACTTCCGATGGAGTGAAATCCGTCTTCGAGATGAAGCCGTTCGCGCCGGCAGCGAGGGTCTCCTGGCGCTCCTGCGGACCGGAGAGATTGCTGAACACGACAACTTTCAAATTCGGGTCGTACTCCTTGTTCGTTCGGAGCTCCTTGAGCACCTCCATCCCCGAAAGTTCCGGGATGACCATATCGAGCATAACGATGTCATACGCCGCGTCGTGCGCTTTCTTCAGGGCATCCCGGCCGGTCAGGGCCGGCACGACTTCGAAACCCGATGTTTCGAACTTCTTGGTATAGATTTCCGAGATGAATGGATCGTCCTCGACAAACAGTATTTTGGTCATAGCGTCAGTATTTTTTATCCCTTGCAGGGTATCAGTGTTCTGCCGACTTTTCAAGCTGCGTCCCGGTGGACCGGGAGTTCGAGAACAAAGCGCGCACCCTTCCCCTTACCCGCCGACTCAGCCCGGATCGTACCGCCGTGCGCCTCAATAAAGCTTTTGCCAACATACAGCCCGAGCCCAGTTGAAGAAACGTTCACCTGCGCCGCATCCTTGCCGCGCTCGAACTTTTTAAAGAGATGCGGCAAGTCCTCTGGATCGATACCGACGCCCGTATCGGAAACGGTCACGACAACCTTGCTTCCTTTCAGTTCCGCCGCAACGAGCACATCACCCTTTTCGGTGTACTTAATAGAGTTGTCGATCACATTAGAGATGACTTCTCGGATTTTTCCGCCATCGAGGGACAGTATCGGGAGCGGCGTCTTCGGGAGCGCGATGCCGAGCCGGAGACCCTTCTCATGCGCCGCCAAGATAAAAAGCTCGTGGAGCTCAGTCAGGATATCTTCGAGCTTGGTCGGAGCGAACTGATACTGAATCCGGCCCGCTTCGATACGCGAAATATTGAGCAGGTTCTCAACCAGGTTCATGAGCCGGGCATTGGCGAGATAGACCTTGTTGAGCGTATCGGCCACCGACGGCTCGAGCCGCCCGTAGGCACCCTCGAGGAGGAGCGAGACGAAACCCTTGATCGCCGTCAGCGGCGTACGGAGCTGATGCGACGCGATCGAGATGAACTCGCTTTTCGCATTGTCCAACCGATGCAATTCGGTATTCGCAATCGTGAGCCGGTCACTAATTTCTTGCAATTCCTCTTTTCGGTCAATTTCTTTTTCAACCGAGAGAACAAGAATGCGACCAACTAGAAGTAAGAAAATGAGCGTCAACCCCACCATTGTGAATTGAGCAGTACCCATGGGAAAAAATAACTGCGCCCCGACAAGAAAAACTAGAACGGTAACAAGAGCTTGGACGGCCAACAATTTTACATTAAACGCTCTATATCGAACGATAAGGTACATGAGGAAAATCATAAATACTGGCATTCCAAACAAACCGTACTGTTCAACTTCCCACTGAAGCGTTAGGCTTGCAAAAACGTTACCCCATGAAAAAGCAGTCAGAAACAAAATTACACCGGCTGAAAAAAAGAGAACTTTTTCTTTTTCTAATTTATCAGTTTTTGAGCGATACTTCTTAACAAGATAAATGATGATTCGAATTAAAAATATAATCTGAAAAAGATAAAAATACTTAACCAGAATCCCTTGTTGTGCTTCGCAGCTCGCTAAATCAAAGCCGAGAAGATTCCATTCTGTTGGTAGCAAGAGTACGAGAGGTAGTATAAGAAGTAAGGCAGTAACTTTTTGAGAAAAGGAAATATCATTCTGATCTAGAAAAACATACGAAAAATACCAAGTACACATTAATATGAGTGCCTGTAGTAGATACAAGGTAGACCAGAAAAACATTATTATTCGGCTATCTGCATTTGTCCAAGCGACCAGATCTACAAAGTTCCAAATTGAGAAGATAATAGCGATGACTAGAAGAGATCCCGTGGATAAACTTTTATTCTTTAAAAAGACAAAGAGGCTCAGTAGCAAAGCAACGAGTGCAGTCGGTATATGTGAGTAGTAAAGAAGCTTTGGGGCGTGTTCAGTAAATACAAGAAATGCTGGATTCCAAGACTCTGCGCACGCTAAAGCAATACTATCCATATCATTTTTTAATCATCGGAGAAAGAATCGTATCCGCTTTCCAATATTCACAGTCTTTAGGAGGACTGACCTGAGTGACTTTGCTATGTATATTTTCTTCCAAGAAACCAGCTTCAAGCAATTTCCTCAAATGGACTTCTCCAAAATGATCAATTTCGTCTGAATAATAAGTGAAGACACCGTCCTTTTTTAGTTTTCTGTAAGCTATTTCGAAAAAATTAAAATGATTCTGATATATCTCCTCTTCCGTGAGAGGATACGTGTCAAAAAGTATCCCATCAACACTATTATCTGCCACTTGATCAATGACATCCTCCCATAAACCCTCAAGGACAATCACCTCATGCGGCGCTGTTAACGCAAACGCTCGAGCCTTTTCTGCAACCGCTTTATTCGCCTCTACGATAATATGCCTGGTTATTTCGTGCTCTTGAATAAATCGAGCTGAGATACCCATGCCGAAACCAAGCTCAAGAATTACTCCATTATTCTCGCAAACTATGTCTGCCAACTCTTTCATGTATGGAGTTTCCCAATCCTCCATCACGGGCTCTCCAAGTATTTTAAGATCATGTTCCGAAAAATTTGCCTCAGCACCACTCCAGTCTTCTTTTTCGTATTGAATCTCTAACTGATCCGTTTCTTTATATGTTTTTTCCCAGTCTGGAATTTGTGATAAAAAATCAGATGTTTTCTTAAAATTTTTTTGTGCCATAGGGAAAAATAAGATTATGATTTGACCATGTATTCATACACTAAAGTGTAACATAGGTAATTAACCTGATTTCTAAAATCTTAGAAATTATAATGCAAAATAGACTAGTCAAACCAACCCCATTCCTTCAATTGTTGCCCCTGTCTATCCAAGTAGGCCAGTCCTATATCTTCACGATAAAACATCTTTGGTATAACTATATTTTTTGCACGCTTGTATGCTTTATCGCGAGCTTCTTGCACGCTCGATCCAAAACCTGCCACATACCCTATGCAACCTTTTGCCCCTGCATAATAATAACTAGTACTTCCTTCCTGGCTTCTTGATGAAACCTCTTCAAAAAAGTAATGCTTGGCATCATCTTTCCGCGGAGAGGTGTGAAAAAAAATATCAACGCCTAGAGAATCAAACTCCTTTGATACCTGCCTGTATGGAAATGGTGGTATTGCTATCGTAACAACAATACCATAACCTTTTCGAAAACGAAGTTTATATTGCCTGCCCTCAGCTACCGCCATTAAAAACTCTCCCCAAGGAGATTGGTGAATCTCAGTTTGCAAAACTGTCGAGGGAACACCGAAACGGGCAGTTGCTTCCAGTGGCCATACATTATTTCCAGAAACAATGCAGTTAATCTCGATATTACCCCTGAAATCAATATGTCTCAAAAAATTCTTTAGTTTCGCAAGAGTCAGTTGAAAAAGCTTATTTTCTTCATTTGATTCATACCACATTAATGTACCCATTTCCGGAGTCTTAGGGCCAATTCCATTGGTCATGAGGCTCTTATGCTCAAAGTTTATCTCAATCGGACCTACCCAGTCATTCCCATTGAAATAGCGACCAACACCTATTTCAACTCCATCAACTTTTTGTTGTAGGTGAATTGATTGGATTCCAATATCTTTGTAACGCGACAATAATGCTTCTACATCTTGGCTATCCCTTAATTGCCCAACGTAATTTAGCGCACTCTTATGCCCCCCATTTTTTTTAATGACCCACTGATGTTTTCTATTCTTCTGAATAAATTGTAAAGCCTCTTCAGCGGTCTCAAAATTAAATGACGGGAGGATCTTAATCCCACATGACTCAAATATTTCTTGACCGTATTTCCTATTAGTCTCAATTAAATCCCCCAATTTGCTCCCGCCAATCACCTTAAACCCTCTGCGACGTAAGTTGTTCTGTTTAACCCCAAAGCCGACGTCATCAAAAATTATAAGCCCCTCCTTGCCTACCCATTTTAGTTCCAACTCCCAGTCGTCTGTTTTTTTAACAATTCCCTCATAACATTTCCGAAGTGCCTTCTCCTGAACAAATAAAACAACATCGTGCCCCTCCCTTTGCAAAATTGGTATCAATCCAACAGCAATCAGTTCTTTCGATATAAAAAGTATTCGCATAAAAATCTCTAAGACAGATTTGAACCGGAATAGATTACTCCTAATTTACTTCGCTTACGACAGGGCTACCGCATATACACCTGCAGTTATAGCAACGATAGCAGCTAGTTTCACCCCAAACCGAGAGAACTGCATTGTGTATATATCTTTAATTGACGAACTACCGGTTACGACCGGTAAGACAATCACTAACATGAAGCTCATCACCATTACATAAATGGGAACCAGACTTTCTACAACTATAACAAAAGTTGCTGACGGGGCTAAACTGATCGCTTTTTGCGAAGCAATTGTTGCCACCATTGAGATACCCTCAGAAAATGCAAAAACAAAAAAGTACTTCTGACTTAATTTTACGATATTGCTAGCCTTACTTAGGATACTTTTTTTCCTAAAGATCAGCAATAAGATTGGGGTAACTGCTGTTCCAATTGAAAAGAGAAGTAGAATGCTCCAAAACTCAGCAAATGCACCATCATATGCTACTTTACCAATTACCATACTGGCCGAATAGAAGAACACTGATAACAACATTAGACCAATAACCCTAGAGAAGCCCACTTGTTTCACTTTGATATCAAAGTGAAAAAATAAAATTCCTAAAAAAGCAAGCGATACGCCAACATAGTGTTTGAACAAAAGCACCTCATCCAGAATCATCCACGAAAAAAACGGCACTACGAGAACACTCAATCCCCAAAGGGTCTGCATCAGAGCCGAGTCATTAAAAAGGAAAAGGGCTCTAAAATAAAAAAAGAATGAAAGAATAAATAACGAACCGGCCAATACCGATAATGAAGTGATTACAAGACCAGGCCATACAAATTGAATAATACCTAATGGTACAAATAGCCATGGCAGCAATGGGAACAGTCCCGAAACTAATGCACCATCATATTCATCTTCATACACATTATGTACAAAGTATGTATCTATGATAGCCACCAGTGCCCAAAGAAAGGGTGCTATAAGAGCCACGAGAAACCAGTATGGCATAGTAAGCTAGTTTCCGATTTCTAAAGCAGCGCTCTCTTCCTTTATTTCTTCCAACCCAGGAACACTTTCAATGATTTGAGCAGAGTCCTCGCCGTCTATGATACCATCGAGCTCAATCGGATGTTCTTCTATAAATTCAATTGGATTAGTGCAATCATCACCCCCGTCTGTATCACAGTAGACGTATTCACACCGGTGTTCACTTTCTCCACACGTAGCTAGTAGTTCAGAACAATTTTGATCACTCTCGGAACAAATTGGCACCGTTCCTGCATAACGCTTAATTTTTTTATAATAGAATATATCTTGATCGGGATCTCCTGTGCACTCATTAGCTAACTTGTCGCACTCATAAATAAAACACTCTTCGACATACGGGTCACAATCGATTTCTGACTGAACAGTATAGTCATGCAGGAAAAAAATCCGGAAGTACATATAAGAAAGTACTCCTAATACAAGAAAAAGGAACCCAAAAATTAAAAATTTTGATTTTTTGTCCATACTTAAAAATTCGAACCTTACAGAATTGAAATAGCATTATAAACTATTAACAGTATACCATTCGATACAAAAAACGCAGATAATATTTATCTGCGTTTTTATATCAACTGATAAATTTACTAGAACAATCGGAAGAACCAACCGAATACGCCAGACTCAGCGGATTGAGCTGTAATGAAGCTCATGAGCTTGGAGTTCTCGGACTTGAGCTCACCGATCTTCTCGTTCATGAGGAGATTGAGCTCGTTATCCTCGACC
>CAZTYU010000019.1:0-17751 GCA_964617535.1 uncultured Bdellovibrionales bacterium
TTCGCACGCATTCGAAAGCGCATAGGCGATAGATACGATTACATCCCTATAGTAGTCCTCTGGGACCCGGCTGCCAAATCACATCAAAAAACATTCTGGTTTCATTCGTCTATGCAAGTAATATATCTACATGGTTCGGCCAAAGATTGTTTTGAGCTTCTTCGTCTTTAAATCGTATTGATATCGAGAAAGCTCACTCCCTGCTTCGCCACGATCATCATATCGATAGACCGAAAATTCAATCAATTGGTTGCTCTTGAAACTGAGATTGCCAATAAGGTAGTCAATGGAGTACATCGAATCATTATTTGCCCAGTTTCTAAGATCAAAAATTGGTTCCAAGATATCTGGGTTATTGAATTGCGAGACCCAAACCGCATCACGTCCAGACCCGCCAAATTCTTCGAGCACGCTCACCGCCGCATAATTCCTTCCATTCTTCGACCACACGGCTTCTTGGACATGCATATCACGAGGATAAATATGTTTCTTTGTCGAAACTTTTATCATTTCTCCCCAGCCCCATTCCCAACCAAAAAGAGCAAATTTCACATAATCACCAAGGGGTGACAACTGGATTGACTTCTCATAAATAACAACTGAACCAAAGCAATGCCCATCACCCAGATCCTCGGTACGGTACACCTCCTCCCAATGCCCCTTCTCCTTTACCTCGAGAATTTCTTGATAGTGTGAAGTCGCCCAAAAATTTTCCTCACAAGCATACTGTCTTCCAGGAAGAATCCGATACGTTTTCCCATCGGTTATCGGATACGTGCGACCCGGGCTTTTTTTTCTTTCCTCAACCTCATCCTTTTTTATATTCGAAGCATCTTGGCCCGCCCCCTCTTGAACAACTGTTTGAGACGGAGGGAAAACAACACGGGGATAGGTTCTATTTTCCCTGCTTATGTTTCCCAGCAATCCGCGGCTTTCAAGTTCTGCCATCGAAAAAATAACGCCTACCACGAGCGTAAATGATCCGATAAATCCGAATCCAAAAATCGCTACTCTACGGGATGGGCTTAATACGCGCAACCTTGACCAAAACAGATTGAAGAAAATTGCTGCGGTCACCAGTAGACAGAGCAAAAGGGTTACCGCAAGTACTCGATCACTCTTAAGAGAAAAAAACTTTAGTACTTCTCCAATGATTATCACAAAACCAGCCGAGGTAGTGACCCAAATCAATAAAAGTTTTAGACACTTTCTTACCATAGTGATATCCACGGGGCCCGTTAGAATCCACCCCCACCCTATCAAAATTCCATCCAAAAAGAAAAAGCGCCGGACCCCTCAGATGAGGAATCCGGCACCGAACGTGTTTTTGTATTTGAGGTCCGTCGTCGTAATCCCTACGACTTCGAGTACCGTTGGTACACAGCGCAGACTTCGCCAGGACTCGGAGCTCCAGTTGATGGCACAGGGGTGCCGCCGTCGACCCGCAGGCAGGCACGGAAGTTGTGCCACTGCTTCTTCCAAGCACTGGTCGTGGGGATACGCCAGCAGCCGTCGCAGTCCATCTGGTCCTCGTCAGAGGTTCCTGGGGGAAGTTCCCGGGGCTCGATGGTGCCATAGCCGATCACCTGGTAGAGTCCGCCGGTCGCCACAGGACTTGAGACCTGGTAGACCACCGTGACATTGGCGCCTGGAGCGGCGGTGCCACCGTTGTACACCCAGATCCGGGGCTTCGGTGCAGCACCCGTGTTGGTCGTACAGCAGCCAACTTTGTCCTCGAAGCGAGTGATGCTGAGGACGGGCGCCGGCCTCGGAGCCAGCGTTACCGTGAGACTCGCCGAGTTGTTGGTCTCGTCGGTCTCTGGCTGAGCACCGAGGTAGTCGGCCGTGAAGGTCAGCGTACAGGTACCGGAGACATTCGGCATCAGGACAGGAGTCTGGATTTCCTCCCAAGCATTGGCGCCAGCGGTCATGGTGCTGGCCATCGTTCCATCGTCAGTGAGGACTGACGTCGGCCCCCCGTTGCAGGAGACCGTGTACGAACTGCGGATGTCGGTCGTGGCGTTGACCGTACCAGAGTTCGTGATCCAAGCACCGAGACGGATGTAGTCGCCAGCATAGACCGGCGCTTGGAGCACCGTGAAGCCACTGACGGTGAAGTCGACGTCCGGGACGTTCTCGACCTGATTCGCTGTCACTTCGAACACCGCTTCGGTCGAGCAGTTGTTCGACTCGTGCTTCTCAGGGTGGTCGCCGCCGTTGTTGTGGTCATCCTGCGGATGGTCGATGCAGTAGACGATGTTGTAGATGCCGGGCTCAGTGATCCACTGGCTGATCACCGTGTTCTTGGTCTCGGTGTGGGTGTCGCCCGGGAGTAGGCTACTGCACTGGGTCGTCGTGCTGTCGATGCGGCGCCAAGCATCAGTGCCGCTGTGTGCGTCTTCCTTGTAGCCCTTCGACAGGTAGAAGTGACCCGTGATGGTGGTCGGTTCATCGGTCCGAGTAGGACAAGAACCCTCGCCGATGTTGGCCGACTGCGCCTTGGTGTCAAAGTTCTCGCCGAGGCCGAACTTGTAGGTCTCGGTGCCCCAGGGAGTGGTGAGCCACACCTTCTTCACAACAAAATCGGGCGGGTCGAGGGTGGGCGGTTCTTCTACGGCAGGTTGATACCCAGGGCCAGTTCCGTAGACCCACCTCGAGGCGGCGCCGGAAACGATACGGCCTTCAAGAACGTAGACCGTGTTGAGCGCACGGAACTCCCGAAGCGGCTCTAGTTCAGCAGCACTGGCCGTCAGTACGAGACCAAAGCGCTCTAGCCCCTTCCGAATCCACCACTGCCAACCATGTTCTTCCGGCACTCGCTTTTGTGGATTCGGCGCGCCGATGATGCTATCAATCGTTGCCGCAAGCTCAATACAGACCTCGGACCCGGCTGGCTCAACGAAGGGCCGATTCTGCTGAACGAAGGGTTGGTTAGGAATGCGATAGCGACTCGTCGCACTTTCACATGACCCATCACCCGGTTTCCAGCAAACGTTTCCTTGGCAGTAAACCTGCTCCTCCGTTGATGGGTTGTAAGCGTAGTGTTCATTGATGAAGGCAACAGGATCGGTCATCGTATTCAGGCAGGATCCGGTACAACTCGCAGAATTTGCTGGCCAATTTCCTTCAATGAACTGCCGTCCCCAGTGACTCCCCGCTATTGTGCTGTACGGCCCTGGATGGATCCCAAAGTGGAGATGATCCCCTTGCGGCCAATGGCCAACAGTTCCGATTGGCTGGCCAGCAGTCACCGGCTGTCTCTCGCCAACAACTGAACGACAGAGTAGGTGTCCGTATATCGCAACAAACACTTCACCAGACCCCGTCTTATGTTCGATGGCAAGAGCACAGTTGTCCGTTCCCCATCCACTTTCGCTCTTCCGCTTCACCGTTCCATCAGCGATAGCGTAGGCTCTTTCCCCATAGTTATGCTTGATGTCCAAGCCGAGATGGTATTCTCCCGAAAAGTAATCTGGATCCTTGGCGAGCCACCACGCTCCGATTGCATACGATGCAATACCCGTCGGGTAGAAGAACCCTGTGATCGTCTGGGGAAGTGAGGCCGTGCCTACATCAGCCGAGAGGATAGCCGTCCTTGTTTCTTGTTGCTGGGCACCAGCACCGTCTTGGATGCGCGGTGGCTCGGGATCGCCACCACCGCACGAAAGCAAAGCCAGCATTGAAAGCAATGCGAGAATCCACTTGAATGAACTCATTTTTCATACTCCTAGTTGTAAAAGGGCCGGGGGAAAAGAAACCTGAAATCCAGGTTTCACATGTGTAGAGCTTGGAATATCGCCCTACAAGATTTACAGATGCCCATAAATGAACATCTGCGAATAACTGTAAGGTACTATTTAATCCTCGCTCTAAACTTAAATTAATACCTAAGAGTTTTAATAACCGTACTAAAAAGAGCTTCTTTCTCTTTTGAGTATGCATGAGAGTGAATAACTACCGAACAAATAGCTTTGTTACAGCGGAAAAAAGCTTCTTTATCCCATGCTCCCTCAATCCATCCGCCCCCAGTGTCATAA
This sequence comes from uncultured Bdellovibrionales bacterium, assembly GCA_964617535.1. Lineage (GTDB taxonomy): Bacteria > Patescibacteriota > Minisyncoccia > Moranbacterales > UBA1568 > SSEF01. The sequence continues at coordinate 4,038 of CAZTYU010000019.1, forward strand.
TTAGGCTCTTTCTTTAAGATAGAGCTAACAATAACCAGAGAAATGTCATTTACTTTTTTTCTTTCGAAGTTTACTTCAATAGCTCCAGAATCACGAGCTTTCTTTTCAAACGGATAGAGAAAATCATCATTGGGCACACTTTCAATACTTTTTCCATAAAGACTCTTCCAAAATTCACTTTTCTTTTCTCCAACTTCAAACCATACATTGTTTTCAAGGCTCTCAGGATTACCGACTAGTGGATTTAAAGGGGTAAATCCTTGCTCTGTTTTTTCAAAATTCTTTGGTAGCCTTACCTCAAATCCCAACTCCTCGTTGCGGTAAGTCTTCCAGCCAGAAGTATCGATTGGGGTTTCCGGTTCAGCCTGAACTGGTATTTCCACGATCGGATCAGGCGTGACTGGCTGATTCGGGGCTACCGGACGCTTTTGCATAATCCAAAACACGCCACCAATGACGAGGAGGGCGGTAAGTGCGACGGCGAGGAAGAGGGGTTTCTGGTTCATATGGTTGACGTTTGAATATATTCCCGCGGGGAAGGTTTGTAAATATTGACGGCAAGAAGTGATTATATCGTAATTGTACTTTAAATAAGCCATGATTTCCAGCGGCGTCAAGACTGGTAAACCTCTCTGGATTTGCTACTCTGGGATGTTTAGAAATTACCTATGGCGCTTCGCTCGATTTTCTCCGCCTTGCTGATTGTCACGCTTCTTTTTATTCCACTCGATGCGATGGCTGGTGTCATATTGAGCGAAGTACAGATCACTGGCGCCAAAGCTTCAGATGAATTCATCGAGCTCTATAACGATGGCGATGCGGCCGTAAACCTCTCGGGCTGGAGCCTGCGCCGGAAAAGCGCGGGTGATACGACTACCAAAGGCAGCTCGCTGAAAACATTTGGTGGTACTGATACCATCCCCGCTCACAGCTATTTCCTCTGGGCGAACAGCGCAAGCATCTATAAAGATCTTGCCGACGCGACGACCGGATCAAGCCTGGCCGACAACAACAGCCTCGCGCTCTACGACGAGAGCGGCACGCTCGTCGACTCGCTGACCTGGGGCACTGGCCACACACTCCCCTATTCACCCACCCAGTTCGACAATCCCGATGCGAAGGAAAGTTTCATGCGAGACACCAGTTCACTCGCTTGGGCCGAAACCAAGAGCCCCACTCCGACTAATTCAAAGGGCGAAGTCTTTGTAAATACTTCAGGTACAGCCGAAACCGGAGCAAGTCCATATATAGTCCTCATCAATGAAGTTCTGCCCAATCCGAAAGAAAAGAGCGATGCCGGCGAATTCATCGAACTCTATAATCCGAGCACCGACTCTATCGATCTCTCCGGTTGGGAGATCCATGATGCGTCGGTTACTGGAAAATATACTTTCCCAAGTGGAACGACTATCCCCTCGCTCGGGTATCTTGTCGTAACGGATCAGGATTTCTCGCTCTCGCTCAACAATTCGAACGAAACCCTCTCGCTTTTCGACAAAGAGAAGCGCCTCGTCCATCGAGTGAGCTATGTGAAGACAAAGGAAGGCGTCTCGCTGAACCTCGTCGGGACGGTCCTCCGCGGTGCACGAAAACCGACGCCCGGCGCAGCAAACGAAGGCAACACCGATCCTGTGACAAAAGAGCGTGTCCCGAAGAAAGGCTACCGTGGTTTCACAACTGAATTTCGCGCGCACGGCAAAGATACCGACAGTGACAAGCTGAAATTCACTTGGGATTTCGGCGATGGACACAAGAGTTACAAGGAAAACACTTCGCACAAATACCTGAAGTCCGGCCGCTATACGGTCACCCTCACAACTGATGACGGGATCGATACGACGACAGAAACCTTTGAGATCAAGATTGAAAAATACGAACCGCCGAAGGTCCGCATTGTTTCTTTCGCTCCGAATCCGGTAGGCAATGACTCCGAGCTGGAATGGATCGAGATCGAGAACCGAGAGAAACGCGAAGTAAATTTGAAGGACTTCAGTATCGCAACCGGCACAAAAAAGAAATCCATCACCAACCACCCGATCCGCGAGGACTTTATCATATCGCCCAAATCTGTGAAGCGACTCACGCGGGAATACTCGCTTTTTACTCTCGGGAATGAACGCGGACATATCGAACTGCGTGCACCGGATGGCACAGTACTACAGCACCTGAAGTACAAGTTCGACAAAAGCCTCCCAGACAATGTCGTACTGAAGAAAGAAAAAGGGAAGGCGCTCGCGCTCGTCTCAGTCCCCGTTGAATCATCCGAGTCCGAAACTTCAACAACCAGTCCTGAGGCTGTATCCGAAACTCCGGTCGCTAGTCCATCGGAAGGAGTAGCTCCCGAATCAGCACCAGAAGCCGAGGTTAAACCTGAAACAGTTGTATACCCGAGTGAATCAGCCGCATCGAAGCGATTCACCTGGGCCGAAGTAGCTTCGTATGGAACTCCATTTTCTCTACCTGAATCATTCGTGCTAAAAGTGAGTGCCGCGCCAATCCCCGCTTCAGAAGCTCTGCTCAAAAACGAAAACACCCCGCTGGAGTGGCGGGACGCAGTGAATGCATTTTTGAATCGGCTCGTGGAAAAGTTTCTCTAGTTCTTGGCCTCTGGGGCTCCTGACTGATCCGGCGTTTCCGGTGCTGGGGTGACCATGACTTCTGGGGCTTTGGCCACAGGGGTAGGCTCGGCAACCACTTCGACAGCCGGGGCAGCGGACGTTTCGGTCGTCACGACTGTGCCTGGAGTCGCGGTAGCGAGATCAAAGGTCTGATCATAGAGCGAGCGGTAGACGAAGGCGAGTGCAATCGACACGACAGGTATCGCAACGAGAAGTCCGATGCCGAACGCCAGCGCGCCGAGGAGGATCGCTCCGATTGATGCGACCGTAAATCCAGCTACGAGCCACTTCACACCGTCAGTCACCTGACCGCTCATTTTCAGCGCATCAAAGGCACCGACGCGCCGATCGGCGATGATGAAACCATAGAACCCGTACTTGATCGCCAGGTAGATGCCCGGAACGATGAAGAAGAGCATCCCGAGCAGTACGATGATGCCATAGAGGATGGAGGCGCCGACATAAGATATCGTCTCCTCGCGCCAGACAAAGAGGTCGCGCCACTCCGGCTTCGCCCCGTCAAACATCCGGATCGTGAGCACGAGCAGATTGAAGTTGAGCCAGACGCGGAGAAGGTAGCCGATGAGCGAAAGCAATCCCGAGGTCGGCTCGATATCCTTGTAGGGACCCTCGGAAAGTCCGCCGAAAACGCCACTCACCACGAATACCGTCGTGTAGGCAAGCACAAAGAATAGCCAATGTTCTTTCAGCCTGGCCCAACCGGCACCGAATGCCTCACCGAATATAAAATGCTTGTTCGCCATATTTTTTTTGTTCGCGGTGCGTCAATACTGGAGCGGGTAACGGGAATCGAACCCGTCGCTTAACCTTGGGAAGGTCACGTATTACCACTATACTATACCCGCGTCGCTTTTCACGATTCGCGCGTACTCTTTATAGCGTATGCACGCGGCCGAATCAAGCGTTCGTCAAAGGCTCGGCTTCTTGATATCATAGAGGGGTCATTAAATTTTTTCCTCACTTCTCATGCCAACTTGGTTCACTTGGAAGCGCTTTTTTATCGCGCTTTTCCTCATTATCATCCTCTCTGGCGGGGCGCTCGCGTTCTTTGCCAAGGACCACAAGCAGGAATTTGCGCTCGGATCGCTTTCGGTCGTGTCCAAAGTCTCGAAGTTTCTGCCACTTGAAGCCGATACGAAGAAAGAGCTCGAGGCGGTCAATCAGCTTGCCGAAGCGCTCCTCAAGAAAGACGGCCTCCAGCGCACCTACCTCGTGCTGCTCCAGAACAATTATGAACTGCGTCCGGGCGGTGGTTTCTTGGGCCAGTACGCCATCGTGAAAGTAAAAGACGGCGAAGTGCTTTCCACGTTCGTCGAAGATGCGAACCTCCTCGATCAGCGCATCACGGTCAAGATCACGCCGCCCTATCCGCTGACGAGGAAGCTCCAGCTGAAGCGCTGGAAGATGCGCGATTCGAATTTTTCGCCGGACTTCCCCACCAATGCCCAGAAAGCCGAATATTTCTATCGTCTCGCGGGTGGCGGCCAGAAATTCGATGGTGTCATCGCCATCAATGCGAACGTCTTTGACCATGCCCTGGCCATTACCGGTCCGATTACGCCGCCCGGCTACTCCACGACGTTCCGGGCCGAGGACGGTGCTCTGAAACTCGAGGAGGTCGTCGAGAAAGCTTATCTCGGGGACGATGTCGCCGCTGAACTGAAGCAGAACCGCAAGGCGATCATGAAAGTCCTCGCTGTCGAAATGGTGAAACGACTCGCCACCGTGGACAATATCCCGAAGATGATCGAATTTGCCCACCGCGAGCTCGGCGAAAAAAACATCATGCTCTATTTCAAAGACGCGGCACTGCAGAATATCGTCGCCGGCGTGAAATGGGATGGCACCGTCAATACCGACTGGACGAACGACTACCTCATGCTGGTCGATGCGAACCTCGGGGCGCTGAAAAGCGACTACTTCGTCGACCGATCGGTGAACTACGAGGTGGACTTCACCGGCGAGAAGCCGATCGCGACGCTCACCCACACGTACAAGCATCGCGCTACCTACGGCGACTGGCGGACGAGCGATTACCACAGTTATCTCCGCGCGTATGTTCCCAAGGGTTCGACCATGCTCGAACGCAAGCTCGTCGGCTATCCGCTCACGGATGAAGGATTTGGCAAGACGTACTTCGGCGCGTTTGTCGACGTCGTCATGAGTACCGAAGTCCCGGCGATGATCAAGTACCAGCTCCCCGACACGATCAAAGAGGAGGGCTATCAGCTCATGCTCCAGAAGCAGTCCGGTGTCGGCACTACCCCCGTCTCGATCACTATCAAGAAGAAAGACGGTTCGGTCATCACCCAGTCGGTCGAGCTAAAGAAAGACCTCGTGCTCTCTTTCCAGGAAGTTGAGGAGAAGAAATAGTCCTGAATAGCACGACAAGGTCAGGAATCCGCCGCTCCCTGTGAGCGGCTTTCCTTTGCAGATTCGGCCGGTTCCGGCTAAGATAGAGAGCGTTATGGCTGAAGCAAACTCCGAAAAATCCACCCCTGAACTCGCCGAGTTCGACCATCGCCGCCTCGGCCAAGAGCTCGGCCTCTTCACCTTTTCCGACCTCGTCGGTTCGGGTCTGCCGATCTGGCTCCCCAAAGGCGCCACCGTCCGCCGCATTCTCGAGCGTTTTATCGTCGATACCGAAATCGCTTGGGGGTACAGCCATGTCTACACCCCCGACATCGCCAAACTCGACCTGTACAAGACCTCGGGCCACTACCCGTACTACAAAGATTCGATGTACGCCCCGATCACGATCGACGAGCACGAGTTCATGCTCCGGCCGATGACGTGCCCGCATCACTTCCAGCTCTATGCCGACCGACCACGGAGTTATCGCGAACTCCCGATGCGAATCGCCGAACTCGCTAAACTTTACCGCTACGAAGGTTCCGGCGAACTCTCGGGTCTTGTCCGAGTGCGAAGTTTCTGCCTCGCGGATGCACATATCGTCTGCATGGATCGCGACCAGGCAGCCGAAGAAGTCGGAAAAGCGCTCGACCTCATCGAACATATCGCTACCATCTTCGGACTCGCGCTCGGCGAACACTACTCGTACAGGCTATCCCTCGGCGACCGCAAAGACGACAAGAAATATTACAAGAACGATGCTGCTTGGGACGAAGGCGAAGCGATGCTCCGCGAAGTCCTGACGAAGCGCGGCGGGAAATTCGTCGAGGCCGAAGGAGAGGCTGCTTTCTACGGACCAAAGATCGATATCCAGATGATTGATGCGCGCGGCAAAGAAAACACCGCCTTCACCGTCCAGTACGATTTCTGCATGCCCGACCGTTTCAATCTGACCTATGTCGCCTCTGACGGGACCGAAAAGCGGCCCGTCGTCGTCCATCGTTCTTCTATCGGTGCCATCGAACGCGTCATGGCGTTTCTCATCGAACACTACAAAGGCGCATTCCCGCTCTGGCTCGCGCCGGTCCAAGTGAAAGTCCTCCCGATCGGCGAGAGGCATATCGCCTACGCCGAATCCGTCGTGGCCGAACTCGTCAAAGCCGGCCTCCGCGCCGAACTCGACCAGTCCGATGAATCGCTCGGCAAAAAAGTCCGGGGCGCCAAAATGGAGAAGGTTCCGTACTTCGTCGTCGTCGGCGATCAAGAAGTCGCTGCCGCTACCCTCGGCGTCGAACACCGTACCGCAGGAAAAGTCGGTACGCTTTCGGTCGCCGATTTCATCGTTCGGCTGAACCAAGAGGTCGCTGCTAAACAGTAAGTCCTGCCACCATGCTCTGGCTCTTCAATAGCACTCGCGGTGAACGAATCACCAAGGAAGAGTTCCGTGAGTCGGTCATCCCCAGGCTTCGTGACCGTGGACTGTCCGATGACGATATCCGCTACGTACGCGCTGTCCTCGACGCGGCGCTCAACGAAGACGGAATGCAGAGCGGCATTACTGACGAGGAAGTCGAACAGCTCATCAAGAACCTGAACGACAATGCCCCCGATCACTTCTCCGATGACAATCTGAAAAAAGTCGAGGAGGAACTTCGTCGCAAACTCTAATCTCAATATAAAATCCCGGCCGAACGCCGGGTTTTTGCTCTCCTGATTGTCTACTCCTGTTAGGGACAGACGCTATCGGCGAAGCGGCCGCGCCGCTCTATTTTTGCCGTTTCCTCAGCCCGATCGAGGACGGCTTGTTTCGCTGTATCCGGTTTGTAGGCAACCGATTCGGCATAGCCATCACGGACGATCCGCTCGTTGATAAAGACATCGCCGAGATATGCGTAGCGGAGGAGCCGAGCATACCGGTCGCGATCAGTCCGATCGCGTTCGAGCCGAACCTCTTTCCCCTCGACGAGCGACCGGAGATAATCACTCGATTCTTTTCCGAAGCATTCCACCGGCGTATCTGGTTTCACGCTTTCTGGCGTATCGACGCCGATAAGCCGCACCCGTTCCCCGCCCTCGATTTCGAACGTGTCACCGTCGATCACGCGAACGACCCTGACCACGTCTGTACTCGTCCCCTTTCCTTCCACATCAGACTCGACCGGGATCTCACCGGTTGGAAGAGCGACACCGGTCTCCCTCTGATAAACGAGCGTTGCAAAGAGAAGCAGCGCGAGAAGCACCTGATACATCCGGGCTCCGAGAATCCGTCGAAGCGCTGTCATATCCCCTTGAATCGTGCCGTCTCAAAGTGGCGGACATAGTAGCGCTTTACGCACTCGGTCGCGATAAAGTACAGCACTGCGAGCGCCACGACAGCAAGCACGATGTGACCGCTCTCTGGCGCAAAACGCAACATACTGCGTCCGGTAGCGCTCTCGACCACCGTAAACGCGACAACCAGAGCAAAGATCGAAAGCCCGATAAGCGCCCAGGACGGCCGCCGAGCACTCAGGAAGAACGAACGGGTCCGGAGCGAGAAAATAAGGATGATCTCGGTCATGAGCGAGAGCATGAACCATGCGGTCTGGAGCGCCGCCGGTCCCTCGCGGTAAAACATCGCAAAGAGCGCGAAATCAAAGAGCGAGCTGACAAATCCGAAGAAGACGGTCATGAGGACGACCGACCCGACCTGATACGACCGCGGGTTGGCGAGCTCTTCTTGATCGACGTTATCAGTCGCAACCGCGATCATCGGAAAGTCCGAGAGGAGGTTGAGGAGGAGGATCTGAATCGGGAGGAGCGGGACGAACGGGAGGAAGAGCGAGGCAAGCGCAACGGAGTAGAAATTTCCGAAATTCGATGTCAGGGTAATGCGGAGATACTTCAGAATGTTTGCGAAAATGATCCGTCCCTCGCGGACGCCCTCGATCACCGTGCCGAGATTGCGCTGAAGGAGCACGATATCCGCTGACTCCTTGGCGATATCGGCCGCACCCTGGACGACCAGACCGACATTCGCCAGCTTCAGCGCCGGCGCGTCATTGATGCCCTCGCCGAGGAATCCAACCTCGTGCTTTTCCTGAAGGAGACCGATGATGAGATGCTTCTGCTGAGGCGAAACGCGCGCAAACACATGGCAGCGTTCGACCCGCTCGCGCTGCGCTTCGGCCGAAAGTGCTTCGAGCTCAGCACCCGTGATCACCTCCTCGCTCACATCCTTGATCAGCCCGACTGACTTCGCAACGGCACCCGCGACATCCCGGCTGTCGCCAGTCAAAATCTTCACTGCGATGCCGAGCGAACGCGCATCGAGTATCGTCTTTTCCGCCGAACGCTTGAGTGGATCGAGAAATGCGATCATGCCGACATAGGTGAGCCCATCCTCGAGTTCAGGAGCGATCGTTCGCTTGCGTGGCAGCGCCCGAGTCGCGACTGCGAGCACACGCTTTCCGTCTTTCCCTACCGCATTTCCCCAATCAATGAGTGCACTCCGCTCAGTCTCTGAAAGTCCTGTACAGCGATGAAGCACTTCTTCGAATGCCCCGCGCACGATGAGCGTTGTTTTTCGTTCGAGCTGGACTAGGACGCTGTTGCGGCGCCGACCCGGATCGAACGGCAGCGCGTCGATACGCGCGATACCGGCAATCCGAATTCGCTCAGCCTCGGTCACCGCATGCCACACAGCGAGATCAAACGGATCGCGAAGAATCGACCGATGGATTGGTGGTTCGATCGATGCAACGCTCGCCAGCCGGAGGCAGAGTTCTCGGTCAGCCGCATGCACCTCCGAAACCGCGAGCGCATTTTCCGTCAGTGTCCCCGTCTTATCCGTACACAGTACACTAATACTACCGAGGTCCTCGATCGCCGAGAGACGCTTCACGACGACCTTTTTCTGAGCGAGACGGATCGAACCGCGGGAGAGCGTAACCGTCGTGATGACCGGCAGCGCCTCCGGGATAACCGAAACCGCGAGCGCAAGCGAAAAGATGAGGAGCTCGGCGACATTCGTCTCGCCGCGACGGAGGAATATGTTGGCGATGAAGATGAAAAAGAGCGTGCCTGCCACGAGGCGCAGGATAAAACGACTGAAGTGATTGATACCCTTTTCGAAGCTGGTCTCGTGGCGTGGCTCTTCAGTCAGGTTGGCGATATCTCCGAGTGACGTCGCCTTGCCGGTTGCGATGACGACACCCTCGCCCCTGCCCGATGTCACGACCGTACCCGTGAAGCCGATGTTTGCCGCTTCAGACATGTCTGCCTTGGGAAACTGGAGCGGCTCATGCGATTTTATGACCGGAACCGATTCGCCGGATATGACGCTTTCGTCGATCGTCAGGGAACGGGTCAGGAAAAACCTCATATCAGCCGCAAGCCGGTCACCCGCCTCAAGGAGTACGATATCCCCCGGAACGACTTCGTGACTCTCGATCAGTACGGCTTCCCCAGAGCGCCGGACGCGAACATGCGAAACGAGGTATTTCCGGAGGAGCCGGAGACTCTGTTCCGAGTGATACTCCTGATAGCTTTCGAGCCCGACATTGATGAGAATGAAGATGAAAATGAGCAGCGCTTCAAGCCGCTCACCGAGCAAAAAAGAAAGAATCGCGGCAGCGAGCAGTAGGTAGAGGAACGATGAGCGGAAGCGACGCTTTAGCATCGCTGGCCATGGAGAAACCTCAGCCGAAAGGCGGTTCGGTCCGTATTCGGCGATTCGCTCCTTGACCTCGGCCTGGGAAAGCCCGCTTCGCCGAGAGCGCATCTCGACAATCACGTCTTCCGGATCAGGCAAGGCCATCTTTTTCCAATGCATAGAAACGCTTTTTGTTTGCTTTTTGTTGAAGCGCGAGCACGGCACTGAACTCATCACCCTCGACTACCCGGTTCTTCCGTTCATGACCGCACTTGATGCAGCGATGGAGGATCTTCCAGCCACCTTCAAACGGTTCGATATTGATCGGCTCCATGAGCCCGCCACACTCCGCCTGCCGGTCGCCGGGATGAATATCGACATGCTGGCTATAGAGACAGCGAGGACAGTGATTCGTGTACCCGTTGCCTACCACTTCGAGCCCGCACTCTGCGCACGTAAAATCTTCGGCACGCCTCTGAAAGCGCTTGGTGGAAAGTGGTTCATCCATGTACCCAGTATAACAGGGAGATCGCCCTGACCCTACCCTATTTCAGAATCGCATTGATCGCGTCCTCGTCCTGGCAGGTGTATTTTCGGTGGGCTGAATAATAACGTTTCTTCGGTCCGTAGCACCCGTTGTTCTCCCGGTGGAGCGTCGCCATGAGCGGCAGGAGGAAACCCACCCTTTCCTTGCGGAATTTCTCATGCAGCCGCTCCATCGTCTCGGCACGGCGTTCCTTGCTCATCCGCGTGAAGACACTCATATCATCCCCGATCTTGCCGCTCCAATCGAAATGCACGAAGACGTTTTTGGCCTTGTCACGATAATTTGGATGCCAGAGGAGTCCCCAGCACCAATCGCCCGGTTCCTGCCACCAACGGCTGTGGCACGGGTTTTCCTGGACACGGCCCGCGCCATCGATCCCGACGCCGCCCTCGATGAAGTCAAAGTACCCGAGGTAGGTCGGGTCGGTGATGTCGTTCGTCTGTGCCCCGATGATGATTTCCATCCCGCGAAATTCAGCATACTCGCGCATCCCGCGGATAATATCCGGGATGATCGCCTGCGACAGATCGCTTTTTTCCTGGTAGAAAATCTGCCCGAAGAGGAAGCTCTGGATGCCCATGTCCATCGCCCGCTCGGTGATATATTTCAGATACTTGCGGTATTCTTCCCGCTCAAATGACGGCTTGCAGGTGTGTTCGCCCCAGTCGTTCTTTGTTCCATTGCGGCACATTTCTTTGAACTCGAATTCGCGCTCCTCGGCCGGAAAATAGTAATCCTCGTTCGTCGAGATCGCCTCGGCAATGAACATGCCATACACGATATCCTTCCGCTCGATCTTCGAGACGATTTTCCGAGCCAGCTTCCAGTCTGGCGGTTTGAGCCACGTCTCGAGCGCCCGATGGAGATAGTAACACTCGGACCGATTCACCAGCGCGATGGCACTATTGATGTCGTCCCCATACCCGGAGAGGAAGCCGTCCGCGACACAACCCTTGTATTTCATCCGATCCATCGAAGGCGCCGGCGGCGGCAGCAGCGGCGGCAGGTCGAGCAGTTCCTCAATCGGCTGCTCCCCGTCTTCCCCAGCGAGCGACTCCTTCACTTCATCCCAAACCGGCTCCGGACTCACCCAAGCATCAACTGGTTGAGGATTAGGCGCGGTTTCGACAGCCGGCAGGGACTTCGGACGCATGAAGAGGTATGTCCCGCCAATCGCAAAAACGACAATGAGACCAAGCATGACGGCCTGAACGGAAAGGAAGCGCCGCTCCTTCGATTCAAATTTTTGACGAAAGGCGAGCATATTGGTCCCACTAGTATACCGCGGAAACAAAAAAGCCTCGAGCGAGGCGATTTCTTGGAGCGAGAGACGGGAATCGAACCCGCGTAGTCAGCTTGGAAGGCTGATGCACTACCATTGTGCTACTCTCGCGGAATGTTATTTTTGGACCTGATTGGCCGGAGTCAGCCCGGTAAATGGGTCATTGACGAAACGCTCTTTGGCGACGCCCATCTCCACGAGCATCTTCTCCATCGCCTCGATGAACGCCGGTGCGCCGACAAGATAGTACCAGCTGTCGGCGATCTCCTCCGCCGGCAAATACTTCCGGAGCATGTCCTCGCAGATGTAGCCGCGCTCATCGTTCGATCCAGCGCACGGTAGCGTCTCTTGGGAAAACGTCGTCACATACTGATAGTTCGGGAGCGCGAGCGCCTTCAGCTCTTCATGGAAAGCCGCGTCCTTGATCATCCGGTTCGAATAGAAGAAGCTGAAAGGCCGGTCAAGGTTAGCGTTCGCCGACTCGACGAGGATGCTCCGGATCGGCGTTACCCCGATGCCTCCTGCAAGGAAAACGATACGCTTGCCATCAGCCGCATGCGCGAGGGTGAAATGCCCGATCGGCTTCGTCGCCTGAGCGATTTCGCCCGGTTCGAGCGCCATAAGCGTCTGTTTGAAGCCACTGTCTGTGATGCGAACAGAGAAAACGAGATCCGTCTCGCTCGGCGCCGAGCAAATCGAAAGCGAACGTACTGGGCCGCGCTTGTCTGGAGCAACGAGACGCGGGAGAACGAGCGCGACATACTGTCCGGCCTCGAAGACGAAGTCCGCCGGTTTCTCGAAAATGAAAGACCAGGTGCCGTCCGCAACCTGGACCTTGTTTTTGAACGTGAGGGAGAAATTGGCCATAACGAGACAATTGTAGCGACTCTCGCGGACCAAGTCAAAAACCGACCAAAATGATATTGAAAGGGCCCCGGAACGCATGCTGCGACCGGGGCCCGAGAAGGTTTCAAGCACGGCCTGGCAACTCCCGGCCACACTCTTCCCTGACTCCATCGTTATGGAGTATCACGAAATGACACACAACGAGTCGAACGCGAAGCGAGACAGCGAGCTGTCAGGAACGCAAACTCGACCAAGAAAACAAGATCCGCAGGATTTTGAGGACGGGCTACGGCTACAGTAGCCAACCCATTGGATCACCGTCGGACAGAGCCGACGCGTATATCTTGGATTTTTAAAGAGCAGTGCAACGCGAAAGCACGGCAGTCCCGTGCGCCGGTACCGTAGCACCGGGCCGTCCAAGCGTCAATCGCCCCGATTTGGTATGATACGGAAATCTAATCATCAAATCCGTATGAAAATCCATGAACTCGGCCATGTCGTCCTCTACGTGACCGATTTAGAACGATCCCGCGCTTTCTATCGTGATCTACTCGGCTTTCCCGAGATTCCGAGCGAGATGCGTGGTGCAGCGCTCTTTTCGACTGGCCGCACACATCATGAGATGCTGCTCATCGGAATCGGCGGCATCCCCCGCCCAAAACATGCACCCGAACCCGGTCTCTACCATATCGGTCTCAAAATCGGGAACACCGACGAAGAACTCCGCGCTGCATTGAAAGAATTACAGGACGCTGGCGTCACCATCATCGGTTCGGCCGATCATACTGTGACCCACAGCCTCTACATCCTCGATCCCGATGGCAATGAGCTCGAACTCTACGCGGACGTCTCAGACGAATGGAAAACCAATCCGGGTGCAGTCGCTCGTCCGACACAACGTTTAGAACTCTAAAAATACGGTAGAAAATTGAAAGCCCCTCGACGAAACGTGTTCGTGAGGGGCTCCCAGCCGGTCGCCGCTACCTGGCGGAGACGATCGTCATCTTCGGCGATGCGCCTTGTGGCTGGCGTAGCTCTGCGCGGTCATTTCTTTGATCTCCTCATTGGTTGGGGTTGCGGATGGGGCACTACCGCCGCAGACCCCGGAGGGCGAGCGGACGGACAGGTACAGCCTTTGAGAGAAAGCAGCACTCGCCCGTCCACTCGAAATGACAACAAAAGGAACTTGAAGAAACAGTATAGCACTTTGTTCGCTATCTGTCAATGGTGATTAATGGCTCATCCTAGCAGTATTCTCGCCTAAACGATCTCCTTGAGTATGGATTCATAATCCCCGATCTCAAGGAGGAGGATGAGCATTTTCGCCAGCTTCCTCGAGTCATGGCGGATGAGGGAGCGAGTCGCGGCGATCTTGTCCCCGGGCTTCGCCGCATGGAACGTCGAGCTGAGGAGAT
>CAZTYU010000019.1:17851-19809 GCA_964617535.1 uncultured Bdellovibrionales bacterium
GTCGCGGCGATCTTGTCCCCGGGCTTCGCCGCATGGAACGTCGAGCTGAGGAGATCGCCCTTCACGATGCGATAGCTACGCTTTTCCCGAGCTGATTCGTCGAACGCGACGATCGAACCGCTCTCCTGCTTCTGATAGCGTTCGAGAAGTGCCTTGCTCGGCTTTCGCGTATTATAGGTGACAAAATCGATCACCGGCTTGCCAATAAATCCGTGCAACGCGTCAACATAGTCATCGAGCGAAAAATTGTTGGTGTGTCCCCACTTGTTCACGAGATTGCAATTGTAGACAATCCGCGCCCGAGTTTTCTGAAGCGCCTCAGGGATTCCTTTCACCAGAAGGTTTGGCACGATGCTGCAGTAATGATTCCCCGGACCGATGATGACGAGATCAGCCGCGAGAATAGCAGCGACCGCTTCTGGATTCGCCTTTGCCCGGGGCTCAAGATAGATTCGCTCGATACCAACCTTCTCGACATTGAAGTTCACGTTGATCGCATTTTCCCCGCGGATCATTTTCCCATTCCGGAGTTTCGCGAAAAGATGCGTGTCGTCCTTCGTCACCGGAATGACGCTCCCCCGCACCTGGAGGATATCGGATGCTTCGCGGACCGCCGAAGAAAAGTCGCCGGTCACTTTTTCGAGTGCCGAAAGGAACAGATTACCAAAACTGTGCCCGTCGAGTCCTCCTTCGCTGAACCGGTAACTCATGAGTTTGCGCATAATCTCGGGTGAATCCGAGAGCGCGACCAGGCACTGCCGAACATCACCGGGTGGCAAGACACCGAGCTCGTCCCGGTGAACGCCGCTCGATCCACCATCATCCGCCATAGAGACGATGGCCGAGAGCTCGATCGGGTACTCTTTCAAGCCCGAAAGGAGCATGAAGCTCCCCGTTCCTCCGCCAATCGTGACGATTTTCTTCTTCATGATTCCTCTTCAACAGATTCCAGAAATATCTTCTCCTTGAACGCTCCTCGCTCCTCGCGTTTCTTTTTCTGAACAGCAACCACGGTATCGATGTCCCGGCCCTCGGCTTCGTTCAGGGCCGTAATAACCTCGAAAATATCCGCCATCTCTTCGAGCCGCGCCTCAGGCGTCTCGGCTGAAAGATACTCATTGAGCTCCTCCTGAAACTTCTTCTTCAGTTCCGAGAGATACTCGGCCTCGTCCAAAATGTGCGTTTCCGGAACGCCGCCCTTCTTCCGGATAATGTCCGGGATCAGGTCGCGTACCAGTTTCTGATATACCTTCTTCATAAGGGAAGAATAATGTCGGAGCACCCGGAAGCATCCTCGTACCGACGGGAACCGATCCCCTGCCCGCCGCCAAAGATACCCCTCCCTCCGCTCTATGACTATTATGTCGGAGCACCCGGAATCGAACCGGGACTATCTGCTCCCAAAGCAGACGTACTACCACTATACTATGCTCCGTAGACCAGACGTATCCTAGCGTCTTTCGGCTTTTCTGGCCACTCTTTCCGGAAAACAACCCCCCGCCGAGGTGTGGCGGGGGACGGTTCTATCTTTTCTTTCGGAAATACTATTTCACTGCCTCCTTGAGACCCTTGCCAGCGGTGAATTTCGGTACCGTCATAGCCGGGATCATGATCTTCGCCTTGGTCTGTGGGTTGATTCCCTCGCGCGCGGCGCGCTTCGAAACCTTGAACGTACCGAAGCCGGTCATCGTTACCTTGTTCCCCTTGCGGAGTTCGCCGGTCACGACATCTTCGAACGCTTCGAGGACGAGTTCGACATCCTTCTTGGAAAGGCTGGTCTTATCAACGATCGAGTGTACCAACGCATCTTTGTTCACATTGTTCATAGTTCTCACCTGCCTTCCTAGTTTTAATTTCATTCGCACCTGAAGGAGAATATTCTCCTTTCCCCGAGAATAAAGCAAAAAACGAAAGCACGCAAGGACTTTTGGCTCTACTCAGCGATTTCTGTCAACCCC
>CAZTYU010000020.1:0-19342 GCA_964617535.1 uncultured Bdellovibrionales bacterium
GATCTGCGGCGGCTTTCCGCGCTCGTGATCGAATCGCTCGGCTACGGCCCCGTCGATCAGGCTGCGAGCGGCGAAGAGGCCCTCGCCATGCTGCGGGCCGGTCAGTACGCCTTCGTCCTGTCGGACGTGCAGATGCCGGGCATGAACGGCTTCATGCTGCTGCGCACCATCCAGTCGGATCCTGCGCTCCGGCATATCCCCGTCCTCCTCATGACGGCTGCGGGCGGCTCGCCATACGCCGAAGCGGCGCTCCAGCGCGGCGCACTCGGCTGCATCGAGAAGCCGGTCAAGACCGCGCTGCTCGACACCATCATCCGGCAGGCGCTCGTGAAGCGCGAGTCCTGACCGAACTCCAATCTGAAAGAGGAGAGAGATCATGAACCTCGGAATCCTGCAGGCCGCGGCGCGGCACATCGAGACGGACGGTGTCGATGGCCTCCAGTCGGCGGCCCAGCTCGCCGGCATGCCGAGCGCGCTCGCGCTCCTCACCATGCACCTCCGCCGTCAGTACGGCGCTGGCGAATCGTTCCCAGTCGATCCGGCGATCGACCGCCAAGTGAACGATTTCCTGCTTCGGGAAGTGCCGGCCGCGCAGAACTTCTTCGCTCGGAACGTGGCGTTCTTCTACACCTACGAGTGGGACTGCTTCGACAATTTCTCCGCGTACGCGGTCGAGTGGAACGGCCGGGTCTGGCCGACCGCTGAACATGCGTACCAGTCGGCGAAGTTCGACCGGGAGTACCTGATCGAACGCATCTACGCCGCGCGTTCGGCGCATGAAGCCAAGAAGATCGCGAACGATCCCGAGCTCCGATCGCTTATCCGCCCCGACTGGCAGGCGGTGAAGCGTGACGTCATGGAAGAAATCCTCCGCGCCAAGTTCGCCCAGCACGAGTATGTGCGTCGGAAACTCCGCGAGACATGCGGATTCCTCCTCGTCGAGGATTCGAATCGCGACGCCTACTGGGGCCGCGGCCCGAATTGGAACGGCGAGAACTGGCTCGGCCGCCTCTGGATGAAGATCCGGGACGAGCATTTCCCGTACCCAGGGAACTAGCCCGTTTCGCTGGGCGCCTGACTCTCGGGCCGTCGGAAGATCCTTTCCGTCGGCCTTTTCTTTTTGCCTCGATTTGCTAGAGTGAGGGACAAGCTATTTTTCTTTTGCTATGCGCTGCCCGTTCTGCAATCATCCGGAATCCAAGGTGACCGACTCGCGCGATACGCTCGATGGCCGTGTCATCCGCCGCCGCCGCGAGTGCCTGTCTTGCCAGGCACGGTTCTCGACGTATGAACAAGCCGAACTTTTTCGCGTCTCGGTAGTGAAGAAGGATGGCAGCCACCAGCCGTATGATCGGAAGAAGATCGAGGCAGGGCTGAAGAAGGCGTTCGAGAAGCGGCCGATGACCGAGGACAAGCTGGAGAAGATCATGGGCGCTATCGAATACACGGTTTCCGAGCGGGCGAAGAAGAATCAGATCGCGAGCCGCGATATCGGTACCATCGTCCTCGACAAACTGAAGGATGTCGATGAGGTGGCCTACATCCGCTTTGCGAGTGTGTATCAGTCGTTCGGTTCGGCACGCGGATTCCGCCGGGTGCTCGAGAAATTCGACCAGTGATTCGTATTACTTTGTAGACGAGCGGGCGGAGGGGACGCGGGACGGATATGTCGAGGTGGGTGACGGGGATAGCGATCGGACTGATGACCGGCATGGGGCTCGCCGCGTGGCTTTCGCGTGAGGCAGTGCTGGCAGGACTCTTACTCACGGTCGTGTTCATCATTGCGAGCAGCCTCTTTCCTGATCGCCGGAGGATTTGTCTCGGCATCGCGAGCATCCTTGCCCTCTGGGCCGGGATGTTTTTGTTTCGGATGGAAGCAGCGCGTTGGGACTCGCTCCCTGAGCGCGTAGAATATTCTGATCGTGTGGAAGTCATCCAGCGCGGATCGGTACGCGTCTTCTATCGACCCGTGACGCTTCGGCCGCTCGAGAGGGACTGGCAGGGCGGTGACATCCTTTACCGAGCGCCAATCGATTTCGTCGGTACGCCCGGTGAACGGCTCGATTTTTCGTGCGCACTCCGTCGGCCAGAGAATTTCGAGCCGGGGTTCGACTACCGAGCGCTCCTCGCGAGCCGAGGGACGGGCTATACTTGCGAGCGTGGCGGACAGAGGAGCGAAGCAGTAGTCGAGAGAAATGCAGCCCGGACTGCTCTCTACCGCATCCAGTCCGGATTTCAGAGTCAGGTGAATGCGCTCCTCCCAGAGCCAGAGTCGGGGCTCCTCACCGGACTTCTCATCGGCGGGGGCGATGCCTTAGCACCGGAAACAAAGGCCGCGTTCGCCCGCGCTGGGCTGTCGCATATCGTCGCGGTTTCGGGGTACAACATGAGCGTCGTTGCTGAGGGGCTCGTCATCTTCGCGCTGGTGTTTGGTCTCTGGCGGAGATGGGCGGTCGGTGTCGCTACGCTTGGTCTCGCACTTTTTCTCCTCGTCATCGATGGATCGGCCGCATCGCTCCGCGCCGCGCTCATGGCCTGGCTTGCGTTCGGAGCGTACTTCGTCGGTCGGCCCGGGGCGTCCTGGAACGGACTTCTCATCGCGGCCACGCTCATGCTTGTCGCAAATCCGCTCCTCATCCGTTTTGATATCGGATTCCAATTGTCTTTTCTCGCGACATTGGCCCTGCTCGCTTTTGCCCGGCACTTCGAGACATTTGAATTTTTCCGCACCTGGTACGGGAAAGTCCTGGCGCTCTTTCTCACGACGGTCGTTATCGAACTCTTTACACTGCCCGTGATCATTTCGGCGTTCGGTATGGTTTCGCTCGTGGCACCTATCGCGAATGCTGCGCTCCTCCCGCTCGTTCCAGTAGCGATGTTCGTCGGTATTGCGGCGACTCTACTTACTTCCCTTGTCCCGGTGCTCGGATTCCTGGTGATGCCTCTCGTTTGGCTCCCGCTAGCGGTCATCATTCGATCAGCCGAGCGACTCTCGAGCATTCCGGGGGCGAGCGTCACAGGACTCGACAGTACGCCCGTCTTTGCCGTATGTTGGTATGTCGGTTTGGGGATAGCGATCTCTCTGCTCGAACGATTCCGAAAACGCTATGTACTGGGGATGGATCACTAAGACAATTCTTTTTGCGCTCCTCGCGACGCTCGTGATTATTTTCGGGCTGTGGCTTTATCTCATCCGGATGGATGCGGATATGACGCGTATTGTCTTTCTCTCGGTGGGCCAGGGCGACGCCATCCTCATTTCGCAGGGGATGAATCAGGTCGTGATCGATGGCGGCCGCGATGGCCGGCGACTCCTCGCGCGGCTCGGCCGTCATGTACCGTTCTATGATCGGACGATCGAGACGCTCATCCCGACGCATCCGGATGCGGACCATATCGGTGGATTGTCGGCACTCCTCGAACGGTACCGGGTCGAGACGGTCTTCGATACGGGCGCTCGGACAGATACGAAATCCGCCTTTCTCTTTTACCGCGACCTCTTGCTCGAGGGTGCGAGGACGATTCCAGCCATCCGCGGCACGGTGCTTGTTTTGCCGCAGGGCGGGAAATTGTCGGTCTTGTACCCATATACGCCGCTCCCGGCGGATGTACCCGAGACGAACGAGGGGAGCGTCGTCGCTCGGTTCGAATTTGGTGAGACGAGCTTTCTTTTCACGGGCGATCTCCCGGATGAAGAGGTGTTCATCCCAGACCTCGCTCCGGTGACGGTACTCAAAGCCGCGCATCATGGTTCCCAGTACTCGACGAGCGATGCCCTCCTCGGCCAAGTGCACCCCAAAGAGGCGATCATCTCGGTCGGGGAGAACAGCTATGGCCATCCGCACCAGGGCGTTCTCGAGCGGCTCGCGGCCCATGGGGTAGCGATCCATCGTACCGATACCGAGGGTGATGTCGTCTATACCTGCAGGAAAGACCGCTGCCAGAGGGAAGATTAGGCCGAAACCCTTGCAGCAAAAGGGATTTCGTGTTAGAGTCCGAGCGTAATTGTTTTTCCTTGAAGAGCCTATGGCTGCCGTGCATCCGAAGAAAGAACGTTCACTCGTCATCCTGAAACCAGACGCCATCCAGCGGTCGCTCATGGGGACCATCATCAGCCGTATTGAGAACACCGGTCTCAAGTTCGTGGCTATGCGTCTCATCGTCCCGAAGGCCGAACAGTGCTGGACGCACTACAACAAGGATGAAGCCTGGTTTCTGAAGAAGGGGACTCGCGTCGTCGAGGACCGCAAGGCGCAAAACCTGCCGATCGAAAAGGAAGCGATGGAGTACGGCAAGGACATCATCCAGGCGAACGTCGATTTCTTCACCTCGGGCCCAGTGCTCGCTTTTATCGTCGAGGGCAATCAGTCCGTCGCGATCGTGAAGAAGCTCGTCGGCGGCACCGAGCCGACTACGTCGGACGTTGGTACGATTCGTGGCGACCTGACCGTGGACTCGTATGCGCTCTCGTCGATCGACAACCGTGCGGTGCGGAACCTCGTGCACTGCTCTGACAGTCCGGAGGAAGCCGAACGCGAGATTCCGATCTGGTTCGAGGAATCCGAAATCCTGAAGTATCGCCTCGTCCAGGAGCAGATCCTCTACGATGTGAACCTCGACGGTATCCTCGAGTAGAGGTTTCTCTAGCGACATATCAAGGCCCGCGACCCGGGCCTTTTTCGTACCCTCTTGCAAAAAAAGCCAATAGGTATAGGATGGCGTATATTTCCCGGATGGTTACCGGGGAATAGGTTCTTCTTTGCGACAGTGAGGTTTCACTGTCGTTCCACCCACGAGGGCGCTTCGCCCTCACAGCCAGAGGAGTACTGTAACCATGGGAATCCGAGAAGGTGAGCTTAGCGGCCTAGCGCAGCGAAGCGATGGATCATCGGCAGACGGCGGCGGCCTGACGGCGGCGCAGCGCGCGAACCTCGCGCTCGTGAACGAACGTCTCGGCGTCGACGACTACACCAACCCCAACATGGCCGACACCCCCGAGCACTTGGTCGAACACGGGTTCACTCCCGGCAGCCGACCGCCGGCCTAACCAGGCCAACCCTCCTGCCGCAACGCGGCGAAGTGAAGAGGCCCCCACGAGGAGCCTCTTTTCATTTTGTCTATCGTTTGGTATCCTCACCCTGTTTCGGAGGCGCCGAAACGGGCTGTAGTATACCGGCAGTACGCGTCCATGGGGTGGATGTAGACCGGGTTCAATTCCCGGCAGCCCGACTGCAAAAAAGAGTACGCAGACAGTCCGAATATGATACAATAGGGCTGTAAGATTTGATTGTTTCTCTTCTATGGAGACCCCGTACCTGTCGGTCTTGATTCCTGCATACAAAGAAGGCGAACGCATCGGGCACAATTTGCTCGAAATCGACCGCTACCTGAAGGGCAAGACGTTCACCTACGAGATTATCGTCGCGGTAGACGGATCGCCAGACAATACCGCCGAAGTTGCGGGGAATTACGCGCTTACCATCCCGAACCTGCGCGTCATCAACAACGCAGAGAATAAAGGCAAAGGAGCAGTCGTTCGTCAGCTCCTCCTTGAGGGAAAAGGTGAATACCGTGTGTTTCTCGATGCCGACGGTTCGACATCGATCACGCATCTCGATGCTTGCCTCCCGTTCTTTCAGGACGGATACGATGTCGTGATCGGCTCGCGGAAAATCGAAGGTGCATTTATCCAGGTCCATCAGCCTCGTCATCGCGAAATCATGGGCGAGGGTGGCAACTGGCTCATCCGTATCATCCTCGGACTCTGGAGTTATCCGGATACCCAGTGCGGGTTCAAGGCGCTTTCGGGGAAAGCCGCGGACGCGGTCGCAAGCCGCATGGTCGTCGATCGTTTCGGTTTCGATTTTGAACTCATTATCCTCGCTGAGAAGCTCGGGTTCAAAGTGAAACAGGTCCCGGTCCGCTGGATGAATGAAGAAGGATCGACTGTGAGTCTCACCGGTCCGAACGGTTTCATCCAGGTGCTCATCGATCTCTTCAAGACGAAATGGCGGCTCATGACGGGCCAGTACAAGATCGGGGAATACCAGGGCTAGCTCAGGCGAAACATCAAAACAACACACACATGTCAGGCGGAGAAGAAAAAAAAGGCGCAGCATCTGAGCTTCGGCAGGATCTCGTGACCGGGGATTGGGTCATCATCGCGACGGCACGGGCGAAGCGTCCGGATGATTTCGTTGTGAAGGATCGGGCCGAGGGAACGGCGAGCCCGGATATCTTTGAGGATCCGAAGGCGAGCGGCCAGGAGGAAGACACACTCATCTATATGCGTCCGGATGGCGACTGGAGCCTCCGCGTATTTCCGAACAAGTATCCGGCGGTATCGCGTGCGACCGGTCGGCCGAAGTCGCTCGCGGACGGACCATATTTCGGCATGTCGGGTATCGGCTATCACGAAGTGATCGTTACGCGCGATGCCAAGAAATCCATCGCCGAGCTCGAAACCTGGCAGGTGGCTGAACTCCTCGATGCCTATCAGGATCGCTATCTCGCGCTGATGAACAAGGCGAGCGTGAATTATATCCAGATTTTCCATAATCACGGCAAGGAGGCCGGAGCGAGCGTGCCGCATCCGCATTCGCAGCTCATGGCGGTGCCGGTCGTAGCGCCGTACGTCGAGTCGATCCTCGCTGGGGCGGAGCGTTTCTACAAGAGCCATCGCCAGCGCGTCTATAGCGTTATGGCCGATTACGAACATGACAAGAAGAAGCGGCTCGTGTACGAGAACGATGATTTTATCGTGTTTGCGCCGTACGCTTCGCGTGTCGCTTTTGAACTTTGGGTGGTCGGCAAGCGGCCGAACCCGTACTTCGAACGCATTACCGACGAAGAGAAATTCGCTGCGGGTGACGCGCTTCAGAAGGCGCTCCAATCGATTCATAAGGGACTCGGCGATCCGGCATACAATTTCTACCTCTATACGGCTCCGTGCGACGGCAAGGACTATCCGCATTTTCAGTGGCACATCGAGATCGCGCCGCACACCGCCACGTGGGCGGGATTCGAACTTTCAACCGGGATCGAGATCTCTTCGATTGAACCGGAAAAGGCTGCGGCGTTTCTTCGGGAGCAGCTGGAGCAGTCCTGACCCCTATGTCGCCTTTCTACGTCATCGGGAACTTGAAGATGAATCTCCAGAGCCGCGAGGAGGTGACCGAATACCTGTCCCAGCTCCGCCGCGAATCAATGGGGAAATCATTTCCAAATACGCGCGGTATTATCGCTCCGCCAGCCGTTCATCTCGCGAGTTTCAACCATCTTCCGGCCGGCTTCACGCTCGGGGCTCAGAACATGGCCTGGGAGACCAGGGGAGCGTTTACGGGCGAAATTTCGCCCCTCATGCTGAGGGATGCGGGCGTCGGTCATGTCATCCTCGGTCATAGCGAGCGGCGGGCGTATGCGGGCGAGACCGATGAGCTCGTCGCACAGAAGACCAGGCTCGCGCTCAAAGAGAATCTCGTGCCGATCGTCTGCCTTGGCGAGACGGCCGAGGAACGAGAACGCGACGAAACGGTGGCCGTAATCGAACAGACGGTCCGGACAGTATTTGCTGAACTCTCGCCACTTTTCGCCGAGCGAGTGATCATCGCCTACGAACCGCGCTGGGCGATCGGTACCGGTGTGACCCCGACGACGGCCGACATTCTCCAAGTGAAGGTCTACCTCAGAAAGCTCTTCTCTGAACTCTATGACCCAGCTTTAGCTGAACGCATCGTGGTCATTTATGGCGGATCAGTGAAGGCGGCGACACTTTCGAGCGTTTCTTGGGAAGCCGAGATGTCGGGTGTCCTCGTCGGCGGGGAGAGCCTGTATCCGCGTGAGCTCGTGAAGATGATGCTCGATGCTGAACGTTTTTTGAGTCAAGAGTAACTGAAAACGCTATGATCATCTCGACAAAGAAAATTCTTACTGAGGCGCAGGAAAATGGCTATGCCGTCGGCGCTTTCAATACCGTCAATCTCGAGACGACGTGGGCGATTCTCGAGGCAGCAGCCGAGAAACGGTCACCGCTCGTGATCCAGATGACCGAGAAGACATTTCAGTACGGCGGCGGCCATGCGATGTACCATCTCGTGAAAAACATCGCCGACTTCTATTTCCCCGACATCCCGCTGGCTATCCACCTCGATCATGGCCGTAACATGGTGGTTGTCCGAGAAGCACTCGCGATCGGTTTCAAGTCGGTCATGATGGATGCCTCGACGTTATCGTACGATGAGAACCAGAGCATGACGGCGGAAATCGTCCGCGAAGCCCACGCCAAGGGCGCGACCGTCCAAGGTGAGCTCGGCAATGTCCCGTACAAGGGGGAGATCACGGATATGGAGCACATCGATTGGGACAAGTTCATGACCAACCCGGCGCAGGCGGATGCCTATGTGAGGACGACCGGCATCGATACCTTGGCCGTTGGTATCGGCAATGCGCACGGTTCGTTCCCGGAGCGTCCGGAACCGGACTTTGATCGTCTCGCAGCAATTCGCGAGCGGATCACGATCCCGCTCGTTCTCCACGGCGCTTCCGATTGGAAAGCAGAGGCCGTATCTCAGGCGGTCGCGCTCGGCGTTGCCTGCTTCAATGTCGAGACCGCGACCAAAACAGCGTTCATCACGACCTTGCGCGAGACGCTTCCGGAAAATGAGGCGGTGGATATCCGGAAGATCCTGATGCCGGCACGGGAAGCATTCCGTGAGGCAGTAAAAATGAAGATGGATCTTTTCGGCTCGACCGACAAGGCATAACAAATAAAAAATCATTTCTTATGGAAAAGAAACGGATCGCTATCAATGGTTTTGGACGGATCGGCCGTGCGGCGTTCAAAATCGCGCTCGAAAAATCTGACCTCGAGGTTGTTGCTATCAATGATCTGACTGAAGCGAGCGTCCTCGCCCATCTCCTCGCGCACGATACGGCATACGGCCAGTACGCGAAGTCGGTCGTCGCGGGCGACAAGAAGCTTATCGTTGACGGCAAGGAATACCCGGTTTTTGCCGAACCGGATCCGCTCAAACTCCCGTGGAAGGATCTCAATGTCGAAGTGGTGCTTGAATGCACGGGCCGTTTCACGGACAAAGACGCCTCGGCTCAGCACATCACGGCTGGTGCGAAACAAGTTGTTCTCTCGGCCCCTTCCAAAGGGGATGATGGATCAGTGCCGACGTTTCTCATCGGCGTGAATGCGGACAGCTACAACGGGGAGACGGTCGTGTCCAATGCCTCCTGCACGACGAACTCGCTCGCCCCAGTCGCCAAGGTGCTCCATGAGAAATTTGGCATCGACAAAGCGCTCATGAGTACGATCCATTCCTATACGGCAGACCAGAGCCTGCAGGACGGACCGCACAAGGACCTCCGGCGCGCGCGGGCTGCCGCACATAATATCGTCCCGACCACGACTGGTGCGGCGATTGCGGTGACGCAGGTTATGCCGGAACTGAAGGATCGTTTCGATGGCCTCTCGTTCCGCGTCCCGACGATTGTCGTATCGCTTACCGACTTCACCTTTGTACTGAAGAAGAAGACAAGCGTCGAAGAGATCAACACTGTGTTGACTGAAGCCAGTCGCAACCCGCGCTTTGCACATGTACTCGCTGTTACCAATGAGCCGCTGGTCTCCTCTGACTTCATTGGCAATCCGCATTCATCGATCGTCGATCTGTCGCTCACCAAAGTGATTGATGGCGATCTCGTGAAGGTGGTCGCGTGGTATGATAACGAATGGGGCTACTCCAACCGCCTCGTCGAAATGGCGGCCTTGGTCAGATAAAACAAAACCAGTTGGGACGATATGTACGACGTCCTTATCAAGAACGGGACTTTGATTGATGGCTCAGGAGAGCCGATGTTTCGAGGCGACCTCGCGATCCAGGAGGAGCGCATCGTGGCCGTTGGCAATGTCAATGGTGCCGCTGAACGCGTTATTGATGCGACGGGACAGTATGTGGCGCCGGGGTTTATCGATGTGAACAATCATTCGGATACGTACTGGGAGCTCCTGGCTCATCCTGAGCTCGAGAGCCTCCTGTATCAGGGAGTGACCACTATCATCGGCGGCAATTCGGGCGCTTCGCTCGCCCCGCTGGCTCGTCCGGATATCATTCGTTCTATCCAGAAATGGACGGATGTGAGCAAGATTAATTTTAACTGGCTCACGATGGGCGAGTTCCTTGCGGCACTCGAGAAGCGCCGGCCGGCGGTGAATTTCGCCACGCTCGTCGGCCATGGGACACTCCGCCGGGGAGCGATGAAAGACGAGACGCGACCGATCCATGATGCCGAAGTTGAAGTCATGGAGCGAATGCTGAAGGAGGCGATGCGTGAAGGCGCGCTCGGGTTTTCGACGGGACTTCTCTACACGCATGCACGTGGCGCTCACATCAACGAGATCCTTCGGCTGGTCGAGCTCGTGCGTTCGGAGAAGGGTGTCTATGCGACCTATGTCCGCGACGAAGGGCAGGGGCTTGTGAAGGCAGTGGAGGAAGCGGTGACCGTTGCACGCAAATCGAAAGTCCCGCTCCATATCTCGCACCTCAAAGCCGTGGGGAAGAAAAACTGGCCGCTCATGGACGAAGCATTCAACCTGATCGAGACGGCAGCGCTCAATCAGATGGATATCAGCTTTGATGTTTATCCGTATACGGCGACCGGGTCGGTGCTCTATACGTTCCTCCCGACGTGGATTACGGAAAATGGCGCCAAACTCATGCTCACTCGTCTCCGCGACCGCGAAGTCCGCGATGCCGTCGTTGCTGAAATGAAGAAGAGCGACGTCGATTACAATTCGATGATCCTTTCGGTCACAAACATCGGCAAGATGCTGACGCGGCGCAAGGTGTCTGATATCGCGAGTCTCCACGGGAAGCCGCCGGAAGAGGTGATCATCGACGTGCTTCTTGCCAGTGAAGGCCGGGCGGTCGTCTCGGTCGAGACACTCTCCGAAAAGAACGTTCAGAAGGCGATCCAACATCCGTTCTCGATCGTGAGCTCCAATGGCTCTGGCTACGATTTGGATCATATGAAAACGGGGGATCATGTCCATCCGAGAAACTTCGGCACGTTCCCTCGAGTCTTTGCGGAGTATGTCCGTAGCAAACGGGCGCTTTCCTGGGAGGAAGCCGTTCACAAAATGACCGGAAAGCCCGCCAAAAAGTTCAAGCTCGACGGCCGGGGATTCCTCAAAGTAGGGCATATCGCCGACATCGTCGTGTTCGATCCCGAGACGATTGCCGATCGATCCACGATGGAAGAGCCGTATCAGTACGCTGTGGGGGTGAAATCCCTCCTCGTGAACGGCGTTTTGACGATTGAAAACGAGGTGTATAATGGCAAGCGGCCTGGAACCATCTATCGCAAGCCGCATTCCTGGCTGCCCTGGTAGGCACCACCAACCTATGGAAACGAAGACATTTATCCCGAGACTTCTCTTGGGCGCCTATGTTGCGCTTTTTGCCTTGCTTTCCGTGGCACCCTACGACCGGTCGGTCTGGTTTGCAGAAAACCTCCCGATTGTCGGCATCGTCCTCATTCTCGCTGTCCTGTACATCCGAGGGGTGCGGTTTTCGCCGCTTGCCTATGTACTCATGAGCGTGCTCGTATTCATGCATACGATCGGCGGACATTACACGTTCGAGCGGGTGCCATTCGGATGGTTCAATGATTTCTTTGGCTTCGAACGCAATATGTATGACCGAGTCGCGCACTTCGCTGTCGGATTCTATGCCTATGCTATTGCCGAGTGGATCGATCAGACTGGCGCTGCAAACCGTCGGTTCGTCACCTATCTCTTCCCGCTCTTTGCGATCGCCTTTGTCGCGATGAGCTATGAGATCATCGAGTGGTGGTATGCAGCCCTGAGCGATCCGATGGCCGGGAGCGCATTCCTTGGAAGCCAAGGCGATATCTGGGATGCTCAGAAAGACATGCTCGCGGATACGCTCGGCGGTATCGCCGCCCTCACCCTCTACGCCGTCGTTCGATATCGTGAGCGAGCTCGGTGAATATTCCTACTTTCCCTATGCTAAAACGCGATTGGTTCAAAGGAAAACGTATTACGGTCTTTGGAGTCGGACTCAACCGAGGAGCGCTTTCGACGATCAAATTTCTCTTGGCGGCAGGTGTTCGCGAGATCGTCGCGACCGACATCAAAACAAAGGAGGATCTTGCCCCGACGCTGGCCGAGCTTTCAAAATACAAAAACATTACCTACGTGCTCGGCCAACACCGGCCGGAGGATTTCACGCAGACGGATATGGTCGTGAAGAACCCGATCATTCCGTGGACGAATGAGTATATCAAGCTGGCCATCGCGAACGGCGTACCGGTCGAAATGGATGCAAGTATTTTTGTCCAGCTTACCAAGCGGCCGATGGTCGGTATCACGGGAACCAAGGGGAAGACGACGACGGCTTCGCTCGTCGCGCACATCCTCGAACAGGCGGGCGGTAGCGATATCGTTCGAGCAGGGATTAACCAGATCGGATTCCTCGATGCGATTGATCGCGTGACTGACCGCACGACAGTCGTCGCTGAACTTTCGAGTTGGCGCCTTTCTTCTTTTTCGGCGCATGCCTATTCACCGGGCGTCGCGGTGGTGACCAATATCTATCCGGACCATCTGAACTACTACAAGAAGATGGAATCCTATGTCGCCGACAAAGAGATAGTCTTTCGCCATCAGAAGAAGAGTGACGTACTTATCTTGAATGCGGACAATGAAGGTACGCGGGCCTTCGCGTCAAAAGCGCCGGGCCGGGTGATATGGTTTTCCGACGGGGATACCAATGTCGGGGAGGGTGTCTTCGCCCGAGACGGAGTGATTTATGAGCGGACGAATGGCGAGGAGGCTGCTCTCTTCCCGTGGCCGAAGACGGTGCTCATGGGAAGCCATAATCGGGGTAATATCCTCGCCGCGATTGCCGTTGCCCGCGTCCAAGGTGTTGCCTCGACCGATCTCCTCCCCGCGCTCGAAAGTTTCAAGGGTATTCCTCATCGACTCGAGATAATCGGCGAGAAAAACGGCATCACGTTCTGCAATGATACGGCGGCGACGATGCCCGAGGCGGCGGTAGCCGGCATCCGGTCGTTCGCATCCCCAGTCGTCCTTATTGCTGGCGGTGCCGACAAGGCGTTCGATTACGCTGAAATCGCCCGCGTTTTTGTAACTGAACCAAAATCCGTGATCCTCCTTCAGGGGACGGCGACCGAGAAGCTCTTGCCGCTCATGGAGAAGGAGGCGGACCTCCTCGGGAGGAAGGGCGCAATTTTTCCGGTTGTCACCAGTATGGAGGATGCGATCCGTGTTGCGATTGATGAGGCGAGACCTGGAGATGTCGTGCTTCTTTCGCCTGGCGTCGCGAGTTTCGGTCTCTTCCAGAACGAATTCGATCGGGGTGATCAGTTTCGTAAGGGAGTCGAGCATTTTTTGGCGACGGGCGGGATTCGCTGATTGACAACATGGCGTCAGCGCAGTAATATACCCCCATAGGGTATATTTTTTATGGCTACAACGACCCCTCGATCCGAAAAGAAGCCGACGGGCAGCGCGAAAGCGAGTGCTGGTCGTGATGCTGTGCTCGCGCGGATCGCGCGCGTCGAAGGACAGCTTCGCGGCATCCGGCGGATGGTGGAGCAGAATGACGAGTGTCTCGACATCATCGCGCAGATTTCAGCGATCCGCGAAGCGGTCGCCATGCTCGGCGTCGAGCTTCTGAAAGACGATTTTGTTTGCAAGTGGGAAGGGAAAAAGAAGATCGACGAAGCCTATCTCAAGAGTCTCTTTAAGATGCAATAATCAAAACGAGTATGTATGACTGTATTATCGTCGGTGGCGGGCCGGGCGGGGTAGCGGCAGGAGTATACGCCGCGCGGAAACAGATGAAGACGCTGTTTGTTACCGAGAATTTTTTGAGTCAGTCAGTTGTCTCCGCATCGATTGAAAACTGGATTGGGACGGTGACGATCCCGGGCTGGGAATTCGGTCAGGCGCTCGAGAAACACCTGCGTGCTCAGGAGGGGCTCGAGATCAAGACCGGCGAGCGCGCGACCGGACTCACTGAACTCGCCGCTGGCGGCTATAGCCTCACGACCGATAAAGGGAGTTACGAAACGAAAACGATCATTGTCGCGACTGGCGGTCGTCATCGACATCTCGAGGTTCCAGGCGAGGAACAATTCATCGGGAAAGGCGTCGTATTCTGCTCGACCTGCGATGCGCCATTTTTTCGAGCGAAGAAAGTCGCCGTGATCGGAAGCGGCAACTCGGCACTTGAAGCAGTCGAGGATTTGCTCCCGTATGCGGACGATATCACGCTCATTTCCCGGAGCGGCGAGCTTAAGGGGGATAAAGTAACGCAGGAAAAGATTCTCGCTTCGCCCAAGGTACACGTGATTTATAATGGCGAGACCACCGAGATACTGGGGGATGCACAGGTTTCGGGACTTCGCTATCTTGATAAGATTTCAGGTGAGCAGAAAGACATCGCCCTCAACGGAGTGTTTGTTGAAATCGGTATGCTTCCAAATACCGAATTCGTCAAAGGCGTGCTCGAACTGAATGAGCGGGGCGAAATCGTTCTCGATACGCGGAATGCCTCGACCTCGAAGCCGGGCATCTTTGCAACCGGCGATGCGACGGACGCGCCCTACAAGCAGAACAACATTTCGGCTGGACTTGGCGTGACAGCGGCGCTTGCGGCCTACGATTTTATCCGGAAAGGCGGCATCTAGGCTTTGACAAAGAGCCTCGAACCTGCTATACTGGTAGAGTAAAAGAAGTAAGAACGGGTGAAAGCCCGTTTTTCTTTTTTTACGCTGTTCTCGGGCTAAAAACAAAATAAACACAAAAAGAAAAGCGTACCAACGCATTTCAAAATATTGGAACAGGTGTCCCTGTCCCACGCGGCAGCCCACTAAAATAGGCCTGCCGCCACCCTCAATGATGCCGCCCTCGTCTCTCATGTCGATGGGCGGATTATCATTTTTGGGACGAAAACAAGCGGTAATCATGCCTTGAAATAAGCCCTATTTCGCGGTATACTCCGGCTTATGGAAGTCTTTCGAATCCAGGGTGGAAATCCGCTTTCCGGGCGCATCCCTGTGTATGGCCTGAAGAACGCAGCGACGCCGATCATTGCGGCGACGCTGCTTTCTCGTGAACGTTCGGTACTTGAAAACATACCGCGGATAGAAGACGTTTTCCGGATGCTTGAAATCGTCGAGAGCCTCGGCGCCAAAGTCGAATGGCTCGGTGATCGTGCGGTCGCTATCACTCCGGCCGATATTGACCTTGGCCGCGCAGATCAAGACAAAGTAAAGCGTCTGCGATCCTCGATCCTCCTCCTCGGATCGCTATCAGCCCGTCTTGACCACTTTGAGCTGCGCCAGCCCGGAGGGTGCGTTATCGGAGCGCGTCCGGTTGATGCTCACATTGATGCGCTAGAAAAATTGGGCGTTCGCATCAAAACGGAGGAAAAGGGATTTACGATCGATGCAACAGGTCGCCGGTCGGCGAAGGTCGTGCTGCGGCAGATGTCGGTGACGGCGACCGAAAATGCCATGATGCTCGCGGCCGCCATTCCGGACGAAACGGTCATCAAGATCGCGGCCTGCGAACCGCACGTTGTCGATCTCGGGCGCTTTCTCCAAAAGATGGGCGCTACGATTTCTGGACTCGGCACGAACACGATTACGATCCGTGGCCGTGCAGATCTCGGAGGCGCGGAGCATACGATTATGCCGGATCACAATGAGGCGGCAACATACCTCATTCTCGGAGCGGCGACAAACAGCGAAATCACCGTCGAGCACGCTCGGGAGGACGATCTCGATCTCGTTCTCGAGCGTCTCCGAGAATTCGGCGTGCGTTTCACTATTGAAAAAGATGCGATTACGATTCATCCGGCGCCAATGCTTTCGGCACCGTCTCTTCAGATCGATCCGCGTCCGTATCCTGGCATCCCAACCGATATCCAGGCGCCGCTCGCCGTCCTCGCGACCCAGGCGAGAGGCGAGACGCTCATTTTTGATACGATGTTTGAGGGTCGCTTCAACTATGCGACAGAACTCGAGAAGATGGGGGCGAAGCTCACGGTACTCAATCCGCATCAGGTGCTCGTGCACGGCCCGACAGCGCTCCGAGGGACGGTGATCAAGAGCTATGACCTCCGGGCTGGGGCGGCGCTCATCATCGCCGCGCTCGCAGCGACCGGCGAGACGGTGATCGAGGATATCTATCAGGTCGATCGCGGTTATGAGCGGATCGAAGGAAGGCTCTCGGCGATCGGCGCGAGAATCGTACGTGAAACCGTCTAGACCGCGATCCTATGCAGTGGCTGATACGGAAAATTGGAATCGATTTGGGAACGGCGAACACACTCGTGTTCGTCCCGGGTCAAGGTGTCGTGATTAATGAACCCTCGGTCGTAGCGATTTCGCTGTCGGAGAACAAGGTGCTGGCGGTCGGGAACGAAGCGAAAGAGATGCTCGGCCGCACGCCGGATACGATCGCCGCGAGCCAGCCGCTCCGCGACGGCGCGATTGCTGATTACCGTGTGACCGAGGCGATGCTCAAGTATTTCATCAACCGCGTCATGGGGCGGATCCGTTTTATCCGTCCGGAAAT
The DNA here is from genome assembly GCA_964617535.1 of uncultured Bdellovibrionales bacterium. Lineage (GTDB taxonomy): Bacteria > Patescibacteriota > Minisyncoccia > Moranbacterales > UBA1568 > SSEF01. The sequence goes on from CAZTYU010000020.1 coordinate 16,640, forward strand.
CGTTCTTTCCGTCCCGGCAGGCATCACCTCCACGGAGCGCCGAGCAGTCGTCGATGCGGCCATCAAGGCGGGTGCCAAAGCAGCCTATGTCGTGAAGGAGCCTGTCCTCGCGGCGATCGGCGCCGGTATCCCAATCCATACGGCGCAGGGGAACATGATTATCAATATCGGCGGGGGGACGTCGGAAATCGCTATCATCTCGCTCGGCGGTATCGTCGCATCGCATAGCGCGCGCGTTGGGGGGAACAAAATCGACCAGGCGATCAGCGACTACATCAAGCGCAAGTACAGTCTCGCGATCGGCGACCGGACGGCTGAAGAGGTGAAGATCGGCATCGGCTCGGCCATCGCTCAGGTGAAGGAAGACCATATGGAGGTGCGCGGCCGCGACCTCATGGGCGGACTGCCGAAGACAGTGACGCTTTCATCGAACGAAGTGACTGAAGCGATCCAGGACGAGCTTCGCGAGATCATCAACGTCATCAAGCAGGTCTTGCAAGAGACGCCGCCGGAGCTCGCCTCTGACATCATGGACAAGGGTATGGTGCTCTCTGGCGGGACCGCGCAGCTTCGCTACCTCGATCAGCTCATTGCAAAGACCATCAACGTCCCATGCTATATCGCCGATGATCCAGCGTACTGTGTCGTGAAGGGAACCGGTATCGTGCTCGATAATCTCGACACTTACAAGCGGAGCCTTATGCTCGGCAAATAGCGTGCCAGTATCTCGCTGGTGTCTGAACACTTATCCCTATGAGAATCGGAATCGACGCTTCGCGGGCCTTTCTCAAGCGGCGGACAGGGATAGAGGAATACAGCTACCAAGTCATTCGCCATCTTCGGACGGGCCTCGCCCAAGAGTCAGTCATCCTTTATGTCCGGAAGCAGATCAGTTTTGAAGGAGGAAAAATTCGTTTCGTTCTCCCGATAATCGACTTTGAGCTCCCTGAAAAATGGCAGGTGAAAGGACTCTGGGCGCCGCGCTTCTGGACACAGGTCAGGCTTTCGCTGGAAATGCTTTTTTCCCAGCCGGATGCTCTGTTTGTCCCGGCGCATACTGTCCCGCTCATTCATCCCAAGAAAACCATTGTCACGATCCATGGGCTGGAGTATGAATTTTCACCCGAGAGCTATTCTTGGTATGAGCGGTGCTATATGCGACTGAGTATTCGTTATTCGGTTCATGCTGCCAGTCGGGTTGTTGCCGTCTCGGAAAATACCAAACGCGACCTCATTCGGTTGTATCGCGTGCCGGAGGAGAAGATCAGTGCGGTGTACGAAGGCATTGGTAATGTGAATCAAGAATCAAGAATTAAGAATCAAGAAAATAATTCTCAATTCTCAATGCTCAATTCGAAATTCTTCTTGTTCGTGGGACGGATCGAGACGCGCAAGAACATTGTCCGTATGATTGAGGCGTTTGAGCGGTTCAAGGAGAAGACGGGCCTGCCGCACGAACTGCTCCTTGCCGGGAAACCGGGCTATGGATACGAAGCCATAAGAATCAAGATTCAAGAATCAAGATTCAAGAATGAAATACACGAGGTTGGTTATATTACAGAGGGAGAGAAATGGAGTTTATTGAAAAGCGCTGAGGTCTTTCTCTTCCCATCCCTCTACGAGGGGTTTGGATTGCCGGTCATCGAAGCACAGAGTATCGGGGTTCCGGTGATTACATCAAATACATCGTCCTTGCCGGAAATTGCCGGAGAGGGCGCGGTCTTGGTCGATCCGCTCGAGCCTCAGGCAATCGCCGAGGCGATGACAATGCTCGTACAAAACCCCGAAAAACGGGCTGATATAATAGAAAAAGCGACCCGGAATGCGGATCGCTTCAATTGGGCGCTTTGCGCCCGGGCGGTGTCGTCACTTCTTCGGTGACGATGCCGGTTCGGCCGGCAGAGGAAAGGAACGCAGCTGGTCCATGAGCTTCTGCAGCTCCGGGATGCTCTCGTTCTGCTCCTTGAGGAGCTTGACCGATTGCTCGGCCGCGAGCGCTTGCCGTTCGACGGCAACTGCTTGGCGCTGCAGCTCCAGGGTGACGTTGTTGAGGCCGATATTGAGGGTCCAGATGGTGAGGATCCCCATCAGCATCCAGCCGAATTGGCGTTTGTCCACCAGCAACCAGAAGCCGAAAGCGAGGATTACGGACACGAAGAAGAGCGCGTATTGGCTCATTTAGCACTCCAAGAGTTGCACGGGTCTGATGTTTTCAGACAGCTGATTATAGCACAATGTTGTTATTATGTCAATTATGGAAGACTTGGATAAGAAAGACGAAAATAAGCCGCCAAAGATCGCCCTGGCGCATGATTTCCTCCTTGCCTGGGGCGGCGCCGAACGGACATTTAAGGTGCTTGCCGAGGCATATCCCGACGCACCGATCTACACGCTTCTGGCGGATACAGACTTCGTCAAGAAACATTTCCCTGGCCGTGAGATCCGGACTTCGTTTCTACAGAAACTTCCGCTTTGGATCCGCCGGCGACATCGTTTTCTTCTGCCGCTGTATTCCATTGCAGTCGAGGCGATCGATCTGCGCGATTTTGATCTCGTCATCTCTTCTTCCGGCGCGTGGATGAAGGGATTGGTCACCCGGCTTCATACCCGGCATATCGCGTATCTCCATTCGCCGATGCGCTATGTCTGGGACGCCCAGGAACGCTATCTCCGAGAGACCGGGCATGAACGGAGTCTCGTGCT